>JBGTCP010000200.1:0-8220 GCA_041748815.1 Chthoniobacterales bacterium | reverse complement strand
GGTCACGCCATGCGCCCATTCATTAAACTCCCACTCGTGCGAAACCCCCAGCTGATTCACCTTTGCGACTTTGATCAACTCCTGCAGAGCCACTTTACGGAGACCCAAGCGATGGATGAATCGCACCCATTGCGCTCCGATAAAGGGCCAGATGCCGCCGTTGTGATAGTGGTGCGGGAGGTTGAGAAGATTCACGGTGTAATAATCGCGCCAATCCTTGTCCCCGCTTTGGACCACCGGATAAAGATTTGCGACCGGGAAAGGCTCGTTGCCGCCCACTCCCCAGATGAAACGGAATGCTACCTTCGCGCGCTCCAGATCCAGCACGTTGAAATTGAACGCAAGGATGTTTGCGTAAATGTCGCAACGCCAATTGAAGTCAAACGGCGTGACCTGCGCGAGGAGGTAGCTGGTATCACCCATCGAGAATTGCTGGGCGGCGAAGGAAGTATCCGCATCGCGTGTGCTGATCGATGGCCAGAAGCTGGAAAGAATCGCTTTTTTGATCGCCTGCGACCACCGCAAATAATCACCAGCGGCCTCAAAATTTCCCAACAACTCCTGCAGCCTGCCGAAGCACACGTTCGTGCGGTACCAAAGCACTTCGTCGTAAAGCACATTGTAGCTGCGCCCGAACAGGTCGGTCCAGTCGCCGGCCTCCGGGATCTCGAGCAGCGCGTCGTTATTGCTATCGTGAGCGCTGAGCCAATTGATCGCTTTCTGCAAAGTGGCCGCGTGCTTACGCAGAAATGCAAGATCTCCGGTGCGGCGCACGTATTCGTAAAATGCGATGATCACCCACAGTCCGCTGTCAATCGAACAAATCCCACCCACCCCCGAATAATCGGGCTCGGCCGTATCGATCTGCACATTCGCGGGGAGCTGGCCCGGCGGAGTGATATGATCGAGCAAAGTCTCGAGCGTGCGGCGTGAGCATTCCAGAAACTCGTCCCCGGGCAATGCCAAAGCGCCAATGATCGTGACTGAGCCGTCACGCGACCACACGCTGCGGTAGTTCACATCCGTGCCGCGAATGTCATTGTGATGCAACGAACAGGCGGAGAACCCCATCGGAGTGATATTTTTGCGCAGGGCCTCAATCGCCTTTTCGCGGGCCAGAAGGATGTACTCGATATCCTCCCGCGAAATCTCCATCGCATCGGGCTCGTTCCAGAAAAGGTGTTTGATTTCCGGTTCGACGCGACGGTTGGAGAGCTCGTCCACATCCAGCGAGGGAATTTCAGCAATCACGCCAAAGTGCAAAAGCCCCTCAAGCACGCCATCGGCACAGATGCTCGATGAATGAAAAACGTCCCGGTTGAGAGTGGCTTCAATCAACTCAGGCTGCGCGTTTTCCACAACAATTCCGTTGATCTTCGGCACGAAAAACATGGCGCTGTCATTCCCGGTATCCCCTGCCACCAGCGCATCGCTGGCTGGAATCTCCAAATGCCGAAGCAACCAGGACAGCGCATTGCCCTTGTCTGCCAATTTAGGCAGAATATCCAAATCGCGGGCACTGGAGTAAACCACATTTACTTCCACCCCGGCGCTTTGCAATTCGCCCTCAAGATCCTGAATCTGCTCGCTTGAAGCGTCGATCAAATACCAGCTGGACTTGTATCCGTGCTGAAAGCGCGATGGCTGTTTCTCAGCGCGTACCACCCTTTGCACCACCGTCTCGACGATTTTTTTATCCCAGCCCTCATCCATTACTTCGGAAAATGCTTTCAGTGAGTTTCCCGTTTTAAAATCCACTATCATCGTCCCCACCCCGCAGATCAGATAATCCGGAGCCGGCAAATCGGAGGTATTGACGAGTTTGAGCACATCATTTTTCAGACGTCCTGTGTTGTAACAGAGCAACGGGCGGGATGCCTCCGGGATGGATGCCCATGCCTTGGCAAACGCCCATATGGCATCGGCCTGGCCGATGAGGGTGCCGTCAAGATCCGACGAGAAAAAACGAATACTCATAAAGCTTACTGATTCTAAAAATTTTACCAAACACTGTCGGATGCGCCTGCGACGACAACCTTCGGCGCGATGCGGCCCTCAACAGCTCCCAGCAATTGTTGGGCGATACCAGTCCACGTGAATAAGCTCCGCACGCGATGTGAGCCTTCTTGAGCCAGTTTTTCGCGCAGGCGGCGATATCTCAAAACTTGCAGGAGCGTGATGCCAAACTCCTCTTTGTCCATCGTGTCGGCATACATCGCATGCTCTCCAAATTCCATGGCGCGGAAAAGTCCACCATGCGTGGTGATCACCGTCGGTGTGCCGCATGCCATGGCTTCCACCGCGGTCATGCCAAAAGGTTCATACCTGCTCGAAAGCGCAAAGACATCCGCTGCGCGATAGAAGTCCGGCAAATCCTCGTCAGAGATCGAAGTGCTGATGACAACCCGGTCCTCCAGACCGTAGCCTTTAATCTTATCCTCCATCTCCTGCATCATGGCGTTGTCGCCGCGATCTGAGGATTCGGAGCCCACAGCGAGCCGCAACATCGCGGTCGGTTCGCGCTCGGCGACCACTGAAAATGCATCGACCAGCAAATCAAATCCCTTGTTACGGGCAAGCCTGCCCAGGGAAGCGATGACTTTCCCTTTCATCCCGAAACGCTCGCGCGCCGCCTGTCGGCTGGCTTCGCTCATCGGGAAAAAACGGTTATCATCGTAGCCCGGTGGAATCATTCGCACCTTACCCTGCGGCACATCGTAATCGGAGACCAGGAGATCGGACTGAGGCGGAGAAGTGGCAATCACCATATCGCTGTCGGCGTAGAGTAACCGCTCATGATGAATGCGCCGGGCAAAATTGAAGCGTTTTTCAAGCTCCTCTTCCGACTCAGTGGAGTCTTCCTGCATCTGACGTTTTTTCCACGATCCAAGGCTGTGAGGTGTGTGAATGTGCGGCACCTCAAGCACCGATGACAGATGTTGCCCGGCAATGCCAGCATCCCAGTAATGGCTGTTGATGAACGCGTAGTTCAGTGCATTTTTTTCAATGAACCGCAGCGCATTTTCTCCCCACTCAGGAAGTTTGTTGTAGAGAACTTCTTTTGGAATAAATTCTTTGCCGCCGCAGGGCATGCGGATGATGCGCACGTCTTCGGACACGGTTTCGATCTGCTTCTGGTTCTCGAACCGGCGTGTCCAGATGTCCACCCTGAACCCCAGCTGCGCCAGCTTCTTCGAAAGCTCCACCACAAACACAACCTGTCCGCCAGTATCAGGCGCTCCAAGCGGTGGCACGCCAGCGACATAGCCGTGCGTGGAGATCATTGCGATGCGTTGTTTTTTGCGGCCTTGTTTTTTGAAAATATTCATAATGCTTCTTTCGGCTCCAGCGCCCGCTCCAAGCCGTGCGGGAGCCTCGGTTTATTGTTCGGGCTTTTCCGCCTCGCCCTCTGTGCCGATCACCACCGTCGGTGAATTTTCATCCAACGGGCGGATCGTGACAGACGCGCCGCTGCTTGCGGTGTGCCCGTGATCTCGCACGCCGGGAGGACGACCGCCGGAGATCGCACTTTGATAATTGGTCACAGCATCGAGAATCGCCATGGCCATCTGCTGGCGGAATGATGTCGTCGCGACATGCCGGCAATCATTAGGATTCGAGAGGAATCCGCCCTCCAGCAAGACTCCGGGAATCTCTATATCGCGGATGACCACAAATCTTGCACGCTTTACACCGCGGTCGGGAAGCTTCAGCCGGCGCAGCTTGGCAGAGTGCATGGCTGTCGCGAGAGCGATATTTTCCGCATCGCGGGCATTTCCTTTGCACTGCACAAAATCTGAAACACGCGGCCCGTCCTGCGCGAATGAAGGCACGCCCCTGGGAGCCAGCACAAACGTCTCCACGCCGGAAGCCTCACGGTTATTGCTGGAGTTAAAATGAATGCTCACAAAAATGCCGTCTTTGTGTTTGTTAGCAAAAGCCGCGCGTTCGTGCAGGGGGATAAATACATCGGTCGAGCGCGTCATTTCCACTTTGTAGCCTGCCCGCACGAGCAGTTCTCTTGCGCGCCGCGCCACATCGAGATTAAAATCCTTTTCCCAACCCCAGATCCCACGCGCCCCCCGGTCATGCCCGCCATGCCCGGCATCCAGCACTACAGTGCGAAGATTACCAGCACCGGGAATCCGGTTCGGCCGCAAAATCGGCTCAATGAGTTTACTGAGATCCATCCGCGAAATCAGCAGCTCATCATTATGCTCCACGATCGGGTGGCTAAGGATGAACTTCACGTTATTAATGAGAAGCTCCCGGGAATCCACTTCGCCTTGCAAACTGCGGGACGCCGAGCGGAGATGAATTTTCTTCCCGCTGATCTGCCGGCTCTGAAAACGGTAAAAGTCACTGACATTGTCGATAGTGACGTATTCGCGGTCGCTGATTTTAGTGATATCCCACGCGTGCGCCGAAGTGGCCAATACAATTGCAACTACGGCTACACACACACAGCGAACTGCTCTCACCGTTTTTTGGATGTGAATGTGGGCTGAAATCATCACGAAAATCGAAGTCCTTCAACATACACGATCCCGCATGCGCGGATCATGAAAATTGCTTCCAGTTTTGTAAAAATAGGCTCCGCAGTGGCATAAATCAAGCGTGCGCTCGGAAAATAGGAGTTTCCGCAGTTGCAGACTTGATGCATGGTGGTGCCTCATCGCGATTCATTATGTCCGCTAAAGCTCTCCCCGTTTTCTGGATCTCGTCGCTCATTGCAGCCTTGGCTTGCGGTGTGGGCATCGGATATTTTTTGCCACAATCTGATCAGGGATCTCCACAACAAACCCATTCGGAAGGGGGAAATTCCTCCCCACGAGCGCAAACCGCCTTCACCCAAGGCAACGACCCTGCCACAACCGCCACTACCCGCGACGGACGTGCGGAAGCTGCTTCCGGCGATCCACTCGAGGAACTTCGCAAAATGCTCGCAGGCTCGATGACTGGCGCCTATTCCCACAACGATGCGCGCACGGTGCGACGGATTGTGGACCGCATCCCGGCTGCCATGATTCCGCAGGCTTTGGCATTGCTCGAGGGCAAACCCGAGTCATGGCAGATCAGCTCACTTCGCACCGAACTTTACATGATATGGGGAGATTCCGATCTCAAAGGCGCACTAGCCGCTGCAGAAAACCTCAGTTCGCTCAACGAACAACGCGGCATTCTCTCCGCCTTGGCCAGTCAATGGGCAGCCACCGACGCCAATGCCGCGCTGGCATGGGCCACGCAGCAACCAGATCTCAATCTTCGCCGCAATCTTCTCAATACAGTCATCGGCGCTATCGCCTCGGAAAACCCGCAACGTGCCTTGCAACTTCTGGAGACTCATGAGCTCAAGGGCCACCAGGCGAGCGGTGCCATCATGGGTATCTTCAACACATGGGCGAACTCGGACATCGAAGCAGCAAGCGCTGCAGCACTCAACCTTTCGCATCCGCAAAGCCGAAGCACCGCACTGAACGCCATCGCGCAGGCTTACGCACAAAAAGATGTGGTTTCCGCACTGGCATGGGCCGAAAAACTTCCCAACGCTCCAGATCGCATCAACGCACTGATGTACGTCGTCTTTGCAGTGAGTAATCGTGACCCTGCGGAAGCTGTCGAGATCGCCAATTCACTCCCGCCCGGCAGCTCGCGCAACAATGCGATGGGACACGCGATCCGCCGCTGGACCGATTCCCAGCCCGCTGAGGCCGCCGAATTTGTTCAGAAAATGTCGCCCGGCAATGCACGCAATCAGGCTCTCTCATCGGTCGCCACGGCATGGGCTCAGAACGCACCGCAGGAAGCTGCGGAGTTTGTGCTCAGCGAGGGCTTTGGCAGCAACCGCGCAAACCTTCTTTCCAACGTCATCAGCAATTGGGCAATGGCGGATCCCGTTAAGGCTCAGGAATTTGTTGCCACTCTCAGCGACGAGCCGGCGCTTTACAATCAGGCCATGCAATCCATCGCCGGAGTGGTTGCGGCAGATGACGGAGCCAAAGCCATGCAGATCGTTGCGCAAATCACAGCCGGCGAGCAGCGCAATCAGGCAATCGCTCAAATCAGCTCGACCTGGTCGCACTCGGAGCCTCAGCAAGCGCTGGCATGGTTCCGCGCGCAGACCGATCCCGACCTCATCAAAGCCGTTGCCCCGAATCTTGTGAATGGGCTCGTTACCTATGAACCGGAACTCGCAGTCAAAATGGCGTCCGGCCTCACCGATTTGGAGACACGCACACAGGCCTACTCCAACCTCGCATCCAACTGGGCGAACCACGATCCCGTCGCCACCGCCGCATGGGTAAACCGCCTCCCCGCCGGCCAGGAGCAGAACCGGGCCGCGCAAAGCCTGATGAGCAACTGGACCGACAGTGACAGTTACGGTGCCTCCGTCTGGCTCGAAGCCTTGCCGCAAGGTGAGATGCGGGATGAAGCCGTTTCCTCCTTCGCCCGCAGTGTCTCACGCGAGGATCCCGAAGCAGCAGCGATCTGGGCATCTACCATCTCCCAGGAATCTTCCCGCACCAGTTCCATCGAAAATGTGGTGCGCCAGTGGATGCGGCAGGACCGCTCCGCCGCCACGGCATGGCTCCAGAATGCCCCGATTCCGGACGATCGCAAAGAGCGCCTGATTCGATGAGCGCCGCTAAACCGCACTTCGATTTCCTCATCGTCGGAGCCGGATTCTCCGGCCTCACGATGGCCGAGCGAATCACCACACAACTTGGAAAAACCTGCCTGCTCGTTGAAAAACGCAACCACATCGGAGGAAATGCCCATGACCGGATCAACGACCACGGCGTGCTCATCCACCCCTATGGCCCACACTATTTCCGGACCAACTCACAGCGCATCGTCGACTACCTCTCGCAGTTTACAAAATGGCATCCGGTCGATTACGAAATCCGCGTGAGTGATGGCGGCGTGCTTTGGCAATTCCCCATCAACCTCAATACCTTTGAGCAATTCCTCGGTCGCACCTCCACCACTGACGAGATGGAAAAATGGCTCGCAGAAAACCGAACCCCCATCGCAAATCCCGCAAACTCAGAGGAGGTCATACTCTCGCAGGTGGGTCGCGCGCTCTACGAAAAATTCTTCGAAGGTTACACGCTCAAGCAATGGAATCGGCATCCACGCGACCTCGACGCATCCGTGTGCGGACGCATCCCCATCCGCACCAACCGCGACAACCGCTACCTTCAAGAAAATTTTCAAGCGCTGCCTGCAGATGGGTATGAGTCGCTCTTTCGCAATATGATCGCAGCATGCGGCGACCTCCTCACGCTCGAGCTGGAGACCGATTTTCGGAAATCGGCCACAGCCATTCGATATGACCACCTCATTTACACCGGGCCGGTGGATTCATTCTTTGAGCATTGCCACGGCCCGTTGCCCTACCGCTCATTGCGCTTCGAACCGGAATCATTTACTGCGACCCAACTGAAAGAGCGTAGTGAGATTTCCGGCAAGCAAGGCTTCTGGCAGTCCGCCATGCAAATCAACTATCCGAACGAAGAATCCTTCACCCGCATTGTGGAAATCAAACACGCCACCCGCCAGGATTGCCCGCAAACCACGATCGTGCGCGAATATCCCGATGCCTTCGAACCCGGCAAGGAACCCTACTATCCGATCCCGGCACCCGACACCCAGGCAATCTACGCAAAATACCGTGAGCTTGCGGCGACTCAGGCAAACACCACGTTCCTCGGCCGCCTTGCCACTTATCGCTACTACAACATGGACCAGGTCACCGGCATGGCACTGACAAAATTTGATCACATTGCTGCAAAATATTGATTGACCTGCATCAAAAATAATCTTATTTTGAACTCATGAGAATCAGCGTAGACATTGATGACGAGACTTTAGATGCAGTCATGGCAATTACCGGCGAGAAAAATAAAAGTCCCGCAGTAGCCAAGGCTGTCACCGAGTTCATCAAACGCCAGAAGGCCAAAGAATTCGGCCACAGAATTCGCGAAGGGTTTTTCGATTATCCGGCGCCGTCGCAAATGAGCGATGATCTGGACGATCCGGCAAATCCAGTGCCTCCTGTAAATTACACGGACGAGTCCTCCAACCCCTAGCCGATATGGTGCTGGTGGATTCTTCTGTATGGATCGAGGCCCTGCGCCGCGATGGTGACATTTACGTCAAACTGGCGGTGGAAAGTTTGCTGGAGGCGTATGAAGCTCAATACTGTTCCCCGGTGCG
>JBGTCP010000199.1:0-2719 GCA_041748815.1 Chthoniobacterales bacterium | reverse complement strand
GCAATCCGCGATTGTTGCGATTTGTTGGAGTGGCTTTGCGGTTCTATCAAAAATCGGGCATGGCAGCGTTGTTTCGGAAGGTCCATTTTTTCGGATTACTCCCCGCGAAGCTGCGTGCGCTGGAGCCACAGACGCCCGTGATGGCAGACCGGTTTTCCCACCAGCTCATCCGCCCTGTCGAAAAGCCATCCGGCGAGGTGCGGCATCGTGTGGCGGTGCTCACAGGATGCGTTCAGGATCTGGCCTTCAGCGACATCAATCGCGACACGGTGGATGTCCTGCTTGCCAATGGTTGCGAGGTTGTCACACCGCCCGTCCAGCCCTGTTGCGGCTCTCTCCACGCGCACAACGGGGCGATGGATCTCGCGCGCTCACTTGCACGGCGGCAGCTGGATTTATTTGATATCGAGAATCTAGACGCCATAATTACTAATGCCGGTGGATGCGGCAGCCATCTCAAACACTATGGCCATCTGCTGGAGGATGACATGGAGTACGCGGAACGCGCAAAATTGTGGGACTCGAAGTGCATGGATATCCACGAATGGCTGGTCGCGAACAATTTTCGAAAGCCCACCTCGACCGGTGCTCCGGAAAGCGTTACCTATCATGAGAGCTGCCATCTTTGCCACGGGCAAAAGGTCACACGCCAGCCCCGCGAAATCCTGAACGCTATTCCCGGCCTCGTGCTCTCTGAACTGACGGAGAGCAATTGGTGCTGTGGCAGCGCCGGGATTTATAATATCACGCAACCTGAGCAATCCGCAAAACTGCTGGATCGCAAGATGAAACACATAGCGGGATCAGGTGCCGGCATGGTCGCCACTTCTAATCCAGGTTGCCATTTGCAAATCCAATCCGGCATCGTGAAATCCGGACTTGATATCTCCCTTCGCCAACCAGTCAGCCTGCTTGCGGCAGCGTATCGCGCCGAATCCCCGCCTAATCATGACAGTCACATTTGATATCACGCCGGAGGGAGGCCATCTCGCTGACGTAAAATTCCGCCTCGGACGCAGTGTCGTCGAGCCATTCTCCACCGCTTCGTGGTGTGGAAAACCCGAGGCCTCCACACTCATTCCATTATTGAAAGACCTGCGTGGTGACTTTTTCTGCGCGCCTTTCGGCGATGGTCCGGCCTGGCGCGGCGAGGTCCATCCGGCCCATGGCGAATCTGCCAATGGCAAATGGAAAGTCATGTCGCGGAGCGTGGATGAAATTCGGGCCACGCTCGCAACGCGCATTCGAAAAGGTTTCATTACCAAAACCATCATTTGCCGCGAAGGGGAGACTAACCTGTACCAAACGCACGAGCTGGAAGGATTTTCCGGTCCGATGTGTCTGGGTCATCACGCCATGTTGGACTTTCGCCGCAATGGCCCCGGGCAGCTGACGACAAGCCGCCTGCGACTTGGTCAGGTCTTACCCGTGCGATTTGAGGATCCCGTGCAGGGCGGATATTCCTCCCTGAAAACGGGAGCATGGTTCAAGCACCTCGACAATGTTTCGACGGCCAACGGAGACAAAGCCGATCTTTCCAGTTATCCCGCCCGCGAAGGATTTGAGGATTTGGTGATGGTGCATCACAAGGACGCTGAGGATTTTGCATGGAACGCAGTGGTTTTTCCAGAGAAAGGATTTGTGTGGTTTGCGCTGAAAAATCCTAATCATCTTGCATCGACTGTCCTCTGGCATTCCAACGGTGGCCGCCACTACGCTCCATGGAGCGGCCGCCATCGGGGAGTCCTGGGAGTGGAAGATGTGACCGCGTATTTTCATCTTGGACTGGCAGCATCCGCAGCAAAAAATCCATGGAGTGAGAAGGGCATCCCGACGACCCTAAAGCTACAGAAAAACCGGCCATTGCGCATCCCCTACATCATGGGGGTGGCCGCAATCCCAGACGGTTTCGACACCGTAAAAACGCTGAGCAAAACGCAAGGCGGCATCCGCCTCGAATCGCCCTCAGGTCTCGAAATCCGGCATGCAGTGGATACAGGATTTTTATAGCGGTTCGCAAAAGTAATTTCCGGAAAGCAACGTCCTCGTCGCAAGCTAACCGCGACGAGACGTCGCCAAGACATTGAAATTCACCGAAGACTGCCCTTACGTAGAAGCGACACTCCTGTCGCGTTGTTTGCGGTTCAACTGCGACAGTGGTGTCGCGGCTTCGTTTGAGCCGTGTGCAAAAATGCTTTGCAGCTCAAAAGTTTCGCCCAAAGCGATACCTCCCCTTTTTATTTTCTTTGCCGCTGGCGTTCGGCTTCCTCATGTTGGAGCTGTGCGATTGCCTCGGGTGATGGGGCGGAGGAACCTGCGATAGCCAGTGAGGCCATCTCATATCCGAGACCTTCGAGTTTGTTCATCCAGAGTTGCCTGCCGGTCAGCGCATCGAGGCAGAACAACTCACCACCGGTGTGCGCGAAGACTTTTTGATCCTCAACAAGTAGCGTGACAAAAGGATGGCCGGTGAAAAGGCCGGTCTTGAGCTGGCTTCTCCAGAGGATGCCGCCATCGCTCTTATCGATGGCAGCGACGTAGTGGAGAGTTCCGATAAAAAGAAGATTTTCTGTACTCATGGCGGGTGCTTCTGGTTAGCAACGGGGCAGATGTAGCTTGCACAAAACCTTTATCTGCCGGAGTCGGAAGTGTCACGCCACGATTAGCTTAGATTCGCAATAAATGTTTCAGCTGAAGAGGCTTTGACATTGTGTCGGGG
>JBGTCP010000198.1:0-6383 GCA_041748815.1 Chthoniobacterales bacterium | reverse complement strand
GCGCCTTCGACACAATGTCCCGGCTCAAAGTGCATGCTCCCCGAGTCATCCACGGTGACCTTTGAGAAAAAATTCACATTCGCCACCATGTCCCTTTCGCCCAGACCATACTTGACAAGCTCCACGAGAAAATTATCCCTGCCATTGCGGTGATATTCGTTCCGCCTGTCCTGATACGAAGCGCTTCCAAATCGTTCAGCGACCGCTGCCGCATCAATCACCCCACCGAGTGGATCATGCCACCCAAGCGTGTCCTCCACCACCGACACGAGCGCATGTCCCATGTCCGACATGAGCACATGCCCATGCGTCAGCTTTGCCGTGTGCAGAGCTTTGCAGGTATCCGGCACATTCAGCCGGTCCAGTGGTTGTTCCGCATTATAAAAAAGCGCCGAGACATTGGCTCCGGCAGCTTCAGCCGTCAGTCGCAGCGCCCGGCTGCGCCGCACACGCATCGACCACATGCCCCCGGCAGGTAGAACTTCAGAGTATAAAATCTCACTCATGCTTTTTTACGTGTTTTCTTTTTCGGCGGAAGCGGATGCAGCGGCGGGATGAGCGACGATGTCAATGTGAGCTTACCCGCCTTCACTCCCTTGCAGGCCAGTAGTGCATCGGTGAATTCCTCAAGCTTCGCGACTGGACCCTGCACAAGAATCACCTCCATGAGATGGCCGTCCTCGAGTTGCACCTGCAATGCACCGATCACCTCATCCACGCAACGCCGCTTGAGCGCAGCAAGTTCCTCCAGAATCCCGGGTCGGTTCTGACTGAAAAACAGGGTGATCGAACCTGCCATCACCGCACCCCCATTCTCCTGTTTATCCTCCAATAACCCCAGGCGGATGATCGAGGCCACCGCCTGCGAGCGGCTCTCGAAGCCACGTCTGTCTGCCCATTCATCGAGACCAGCGAGCACCTCACGAGGCAATGAAAGACTCACTCTCTCCACCCGCCCCGCATCCCGCCCACGCTTGTTTGTTTTGTTTTTATCAGCCATCCGGATTTCCATTTTTCATGTAGTAATACTTTTTTCAATAAAAATATTACTGTAAATCCCAGTGTTTGCTTATCAGTGTAGCCATGAAACAATTGATCTCCCACAGATCACCCCACGGTTGTCCGCTCCCGGCCTCAATCTGTTGATAGCCATCCGGCCCGAACTCCGGAGTGAGAGTGGCTTCGTTTTCACCGGCCGCCTGTTGGCAGCGCAGGACCTCCGTCCACCACCGCAGGTGCGACTGCACAGGCCCATCGTAAAGCGGCAATCTTGGATCCGGCACTTGGGCTCCCTGATCGTAACCCACCCGCGCATGGAGATGTTTAACACGCCCCAAACACTCGGCGAGGAACTCTGGATGATCATCGAGAACCAAACGCTCGCACACCGAACACCAATGGCTGAAATCCGCAGTGAGAACCAACTCGGGAAGCTGCCGGATCACCTCCATCGTCACTCGCGGATGAAACAGACTGCGTCCGCGATGTGTTTCACAACAAATCCGCACTCCATATTCCTTCGCGATCTCCACGACCTGCCCGAAAAAATCGACACTCTGATTCACAGGCCACAGGTCATTGCCGGCCATGCTGGTGATGTGCCGCGGACGTAGTGGCAGAGCGCGTTCGACTTCCCTGCGCAGGACGGCCAAATGCTCATCCGGGCCTGCGCCCGGCTCTGGCACCGCATAGCCAGTGGTCGAAATCTCGGCGATCCAATCCAACGGATAATCAGCCAGCACCTGCGCGGCTTTCGACGGCTCGCGAGGCAGCGGACCCTCCAGTCCGGAAAAGCCAGCTTTCACTGCCAGCTCCGCAGCCCCGGCCCATGTGCCCTGCCAGCCCCACATTGTTTTATAGAATCTCAGTTTCATAAATCTCGAGCTAATCGGAATCCAACATTGTCCCGTCGCGTTGACTCCGGCAGCCAATCGCGCCAGCAGCAACGCAACAACCGCGGCAGATAATCCCACGAACCTCCCCGCAAAACTCTGTGCCCGCCACGGCCACCCGCAAACACGCCAGTCGTCGCAGGTCGCCCTGCATGCGATGGATGCCACAGATCTGCCGTCCATTCGTTAACATTGCCGAGCATGTCAAAGAGCCCGTAGGGATTGGGCGGATAGCTCCCCACCGGCGTCCGCTGCCCCGGCCCCACTTTGCTGCCATCCTCATGATACCGGTAATTTGCGTCTTGTGGCGAAATGCTGTCCCCGTGGTAGTAAGCCGATGACGTCCCGCCGCGGCAGGCATATTCCCACTCAGCTTCCGACGGCAATCGCCAGCCTTCACCACGCCAACGGCAGTAGCTCACGGCATCGACCCAACTCACTCCCGCAACGGGCCAGTCGTCCGGCAACCCGGCTTCGTGTGCGGGCTGGAACATACGATATTCACCAATCGTGACCGGACCCCGCCCAAGCAAAAATCCCTCGCACCGGACCTGCGTCCGGGGACGCTCGGTGTCGTTGGCAAATTTGTCCTGCCCCGTTTCACCGATCTGAATCATGCCGGACGGAACCGCCACCATCTCGGGCCCAATCATCGTTGAGCGGCAGCAGGAATCCGGTCCTTGGTGGGATACACTCCACGGCTTCGGGCTGCGAGGTAACGCTGGATCAACCAGATCGGCATTTCCAAATGACTCAGCCTACCGCGCTGATATCCCCGCGTCTGAAATCCCCTTTGCACCGCCGTGCAGACCTCCATGTCCTCCATGTGAAAATCCACAAGCATCTGCTCAGCAGTCGCGATCTTCGTTGCAAATTGCGGATCGGACATCACGCTCTTGGGCACCAGACAGGTCGTCAACAACCGGCTGCGCTCCGCTGAGAGCGGATCAATCCGATACCAGAACAATCGATCCGGCCCGGTGAAAATCAGGAAACTCGGAAACCCGAGATACACCGACATCTGGCGTTTCTGATCCTCGGGAATTGTCGGGATCGTCGGGAAGTCGCTTGCTGCATCGCCTTCGTAACTGTCTTTGAAGGGCAAGTTGACGCGCATCGTGTGCGTTCGCTCCGCTTCGGTCCATGTGTTTTTCGCCGGCATGAGCACCTGCAAAGTTTTGCAGTGGGCTCCCAAGTGGTGATACCCCTCCATGAAATTTTCCACGAGGATTTTCCAGTTAAACGGGCAGTCCCATTCCTTTGCGATCACAACTTCCATTTCCTCAGCACCAAATCCGCTGATGTCCTGCGCCAGGTCGCTGTATTGCTCGGCCAGGGAACTAGCCTCGCCGGAGAAGTTGACAAAAATGAAACCCTGCCAGACCTCGGTTCGAAAATTTTTTAAACCAATGTCATCGCGGCAAAACCCCTCCGCCTGGTGCATCTCCGGACATCCTTTTAAGGTCCCGTCCAGATCGAAAGTCCAATGATGATACGGGCACAGGAACAGCCGTGTGTGCCCGCAGCCCGGTCCGACCTCCCGCAGATCACCTGTGCCGTGGCCATCGTATCCAAAGCCCGGCGGCATGATATCCATGGCCCGGTGCGGACAAACCCGCGAGAGCACACGAATGGCGCCATCCTTGCCATGGACCACGATGAGCGGCTCGCCGAGTGCCTCCAGGTTCAGAAAGTCGCCCGGTTGCGGGACCTGGGAAACGTGCGCAAGCGCAATCCAGTCCGCACCCAACACATGTTGCGTTTCCCATGCCAGGAAGTCCTCGCTTGTGTAAGCGGCAGCCGGAAGCGTGCGCGCACGCTCAAGTGGTAAATCCGCTGTGGCTTCAATCTCCCGCAACAAATCCGCCAGCTCCATATGCTGACTTCCCGCGCGCAGAAAATCCGGCGCTCCCCCCAGGCCATGCCGGCCCGGCAGCGGGGCGGCACCGCCTTTGACAGTGGCCTCATTCAGTGGTGCAACAAAAGTTTCCGTAATCATTCCTCACCTCCGGCAAGAGACTTAATTGGCTCAAACGAGACACCGGTTTCAATCGGAAGAATCTCCTTCGTCAGCTCAAATTTTTTCCACCACTCACTGGTCGTCTGCCAATGGGTTTGCATCTGTCCGTTCTTCAATCCAAGCACCGGATCGCCCGGCATGACACCCATGAATTTCGCTGCATCAGCCAGGCCGAACACGTAAATTCCCGACGTCATCGGATCCCCGCCAGTCCCGATCACATCGGCGACTTCGGAAACTTGAAACCCGATTGCCTTAGCAATGATCGCGTTGCCCTCTTCCGGATTCTCACGCCAGAAGTCCACCGCGTCGAAATAGGCCTTCATCGCTGCACGGGCCACTTCCGGCTGCTTTTCCAAAAACGCAACGCTCATATACATCGCGTCTCCCATGAGTCCGGTCTTCAGCCATTCTTCCTCTTCGGTCGTCGTGGCCACCTTTGAGCCTGGCAGGCTCTCCAGTACTTTTCCGCCAAAGGGTTCCCAGAACTCACCAGCCGCCACAGTGTTACTCACCATCGCTGCGACTGCATCATCCATGACCAGATTGAGATACTCCACTTCATCAAAAGCGACTCCATTTTTTTCCAGCCACATGGCCATAAAAATCTGGGTCAACCCGCCCTCCAGCACTGCGACAGACTTGCCTTTGAGTGCCGACGCATCCGCCATGCCCGGAGCGAGAATAATTTTGTCAGTGCCAGTCGATGGGTTCGTGTAAGTGACCAATTTGATCCCTGTTTTTGCATCGGCTGCAATTGGTCCGTATTCCGAGGTGCTGGAAGAAATGTCGAGCCGCCAGGCCGACATCTGCGCGAAGCTTTCATACGGGTCTTCAATGATCTGAATGTCCCACTCCAGTTCCGGTGCCAGATTTTTTTCTTTGGCGATAAACCAAAAGCCATAGCCGGGCCACGAAAACAGCGAGACCCTTACTTTGCTTTTTTCCTGTGTAAATGCGGTGCCAGCGGACAGGACCAGAGCCATGAGGCTCAACCATAGGATGCTTTTTTTGTTCATAGTTTGATATGTTGTTTGTTGTTTTGTTTAGTTCAGCGGATGAAAATGGATTCAGGTTTTGGAGGTGCGCAGATAAGGAAAAGCCAGCCAGCGGAGCGCGCGCAGCAGGAGGTCCGATAAAAATCCCAGCAGCCCGATGGTGAGAATGCAGGCCATGATCGTGTCCATTCCCAGCACGCGGCGCGCCCGCATCATCACGGAGCCGATGCCATCGGTCGAAGCGACGATCTCGGCAATGACCAGATACGTCCAACTGACTGCCAGCAGCTGCCGCATCGTTTCCAGAAATGAAGGAAGCGCGGCCGGAAGAATTACCGCCAAGATCATACGCAAACGCCCCGTCCCAAGAGTCTTTGCAGCTTCGACCCATTCGCGCGAAATGCGTTTGGTATCCTCGGCCAGGAGGCTGATCAAAAACCAAACCACTCCGAGGATGAGGAGCGCGATTTTCTGATTGTCGCCGGTTCCCATCAAAGCGAGCAGGATGGGAATGAACGACGGTGCGGGCAGGTAGCGCAACGGTGAAACCAGAGGCTGGAAAAACGATTCGACCGCCGGAAAAACTCCCATCGCAATGGCAATCGGCCATGCGATCGCGACCGCCAGAGCAAAGCTTACGGCGATGCGCTTGAGGCTTGCCGCCACGTCTGCTGTGAATCCTTTTTCGCTGAACAAAGAAACGGTCTTGGTGGCGACCTGCGAAGCAGTAGGAATGAGCTTCTCCGCGCCGACCGGGCGGGGAGCAAATTCCCAGATCCCGAGAAATGCGAGCCATGCAACCGCCCCGAGCACCAGCTTGGAAGCGGGTCGGAGTTCGCCCCCGAATTCCCACCATCCCTGCCAAAGCCCGCGCATGAAAATTGCAGCCATCATGATTAAAACAGTCGCGCGTAACGCTGGACCTCCCATTCGCTGACATGCAAATTGTATTCCCGCCATTCCTCGGACTTGTAGCGGATGAATTCATCCCGCAATTCCGCACCGAGCGTGGCCGTGACAAACGGGTCGGCGGCAAATGCTTCAACCGCCTCGTGCAGCGTTCTTGGCAACTCGCTGATGCCGCGCTGCGCAAGCTCTGCAGGACTGAGTTCATAAAGATTTTCCTCGCGGGCAGGGCCTGGATCGAGGCCCTCGCGGATTCCCTCCAACCCAGCTGCAAAAACCAGAGTGGCGGCAAGATACGGATTACAGGCAGCATCCGCATTGCGTGATTCGCAGCGCCCGCCGCTCATCGGAATCCGCACCGAATTGGTCCGGTTGTTCCTTCCGTAGGAGTTAAAAACCGGGGCCCACGAATAATAGGCCATCAATCCCCGGCGAACTAATCGCTTGTAACTATTCACCGTCGGAGCAAACGCTGCGCACAGCGCCGGGCCGTGCTTCAAAACTCCCGCTATGAACTGATAGCCCGTTTCACTCAATCCTAATCCGCGTGGATCCTCCGCATGCGGG
>JBGTCP010000197.1:0-8858 GCA_041748815.1 Chthoniobacterales bacterium | reverse complement strand
CAGTCACCATCATTGGCGCGTTGGCATTGCCCGGGGATGAGTTTCTGGAATGCTCACGCCGCACGATCGAGACATTGCTGGATCATATCACGCCGCCGGGCCAGCTTCCTGCGAATGTGCAGATCGATACCGCCGAGCCCGATTACTCGGGGGTGGGGGGGATTTGTTCGATTGATAGCGGGCTCTGGGTGATCATCGCGTTTTACGAATACGTACGCCGCACCGGTGATCTTGCATTTCTGCGCAAGCACGCAGCCACTTTGCAGAAGGCGATCAATTGGCTCAGCGCTCACGATAGCAATAACGACGCGCTGCTCGAGATCCCGGAGGCAGGCGACTGGACCGATTTGTTTGGGCGCAGTTACAATGTGCTTTACGACGAAGTGCTTTGGTACCGCACGAATGTTTGCTTCGGCAGACTGCAGGAGTTGCTCGGGAATTTTGAGGCAGCTGGCGATTATTTGCGTTGGTCGCAGGCGATTAAAAAAGCGATACTTTCCAGCTTCTGGCCATCGATCAGCACACGCGATGCGGATACTTCATTCGCAGCCCAGCAATTCTCGATGGGTGATACCAGCTACCTCCTGGCGCAAGTCACGCCGTTTGATTTCAATTGGCGCTGCGACATTTATGCAAACATCCTTGCGTTCAATTTCAACGTGCTGGATCTGGAGCGCGCGAAAGTGGCATTCCGGTTTATTTGGGGAGTGGGCGGCAACGAGCCCTTCCCGGTCGCAAATCTGTATCCGGTGGTCCAAAGCGGTGACAAGGATTGGCGCGATTACTACACCGTGAATCTGCTCAACCTTCCGCATCATTATCACAACGGCGGCATCTGGCCCTTTATCGGAGCGCAATGGGTGCGGTTCATTCATCGCCTCGGACTGCGTAAAGTGGCTCTGCAGGAGTTGATCAAAGTCGCAAAGGTGAATCAGCTGGGGGTTTCGCACGAGTGGGAGTTTAATGAATGGGCGCATGGCGTGACCGGGCGACCGATGGGTAAAGCCTTCCAGGCATGGTCTGCCTCCGAATTCATCCACGCTTGCGAAGACCTGCACGTATCCCAGCTTTGAAGCTTATGGCAAAAGCAACACACGTGATCGCATGGGGGGAAGTTTTGTGGGATTGCCTCCCCCGCGGATTGTTCCTCGGTGGTGCGCCGTTCAACGTGGCTCATCATTTGCAACAGCAGGGCGTGAATGCCTCCATCGCGTCCGCGGTGGGGGATGATGTGCTCGGTGACGAAATCAAAACACGTGCAGCCCGCTCCAAGGTGGACATCCGGTTTCTCGACACGGTACCGGATCTGCCGACCGGTTACGTGAGCGTGGATATCAATGAAAAAGGCAATGCGACTTACACCATCGCCGAGCCGGTGGCGTGGGACCGTATCCCAGCGACGAACGGGTTATTGGATGCAGCTAAAAATGCCGATGCGATACTTTTTGGTTCGCTGGCGCAACGAGGGGCGTTTAATCGCAAAGAACTGCAGAAACTTTTCGCTGTGGGAAATGCACGCAGAGTGATGGATGTGAATTTGCGCCCGCCGTTCGATTCATCCGAGTTTGTGCTAGAGCTGGCTCAGGGCGTGGATCTCTTGAAGCTAAACGATGATGAGCTGGCGGCATTGAGCGGAGTGGATGGAGACCTGGCTGACCAGTGTGGGACTTTAGCAGGGCTTACCGGTGCCCCTGAGATTTGCGTGACGCTGGGAAGCGAAGGGGCGTTTTATTGGACGCATCAGTTCCAAGTGTCTGCCCAATCACCCCAAGTTGAAGTCAAGGACACCGTTGGAGCAGGGGATGCGTTTATGTCGGCCGTGTTGAAGGCGTGGTTGCAAGGTGGGTTCGAGGAGGTTTCCTGTGCCAAGGAGGCTCTCACAGGCGCGTGCGCGCTGGGTGGTTACGTGGCTTCCAAGGAAGGTGCTACCCCGGACCACACAGGCTGATACTCTACGCGCTGTAGGATGCCTTTAGGTCAGATGCGGCACTTCTGTCGCATGGACTGCGGTTTGACTGCGACAGGAATGTCGCAGCTACGTTTGGCCTCATGGCAAAACTGCTTTTATGTGGATGAGATCCTGCAGCTGCCGGATCGCATGGACTGCGGATTGCAGCTATGTCGAGCCAATCAGCAAATCAGTCGGCAGCGTCTTCGACGCCTTCAGCGGCTTCTTCCAATCCATCTCCGACTTTTTCTGCGGGTGTGCGGTTGTCACAAGCATTGAGTCCGATCATGCTCCCAACTGCAAATGCAGTAACTAAAAGCGACTTGAGTGAAATCATGAGGTTCTTTTTCATGCCTGTACTCTTAGCAAGAATCATTCGAATGGCAAGCACTTAAACCGCTCCGGATATGCTGTATGCATTAAACACCAAGCGCCGTGAATACCAACTCCCGCTCGTGCGCAGCCTTCCGGTGTTCGAAGAGGAAGATCCCTTGCCACGTGCCGAGGGCCAGTTTGCCATTGTGGACAGGAATGACCTCCGATGTGCGGGTAAGTGCCATCTTCAGGTGCGCCGGCATGTCGTCCTCACCTTCAAAGATGTGAGTAAACCATGGCTCACCCTCGGGTGCGATTTTATCGAAATACCGGTGCAAATCGTCCCGGGCGGACGGGTCGGCATTTTCATAAATGATCAGACTCGCACTCGTGTGACGCACGAAAACGGTGATCGTGCCCGTCGTGAGCCCTGTGGAGCGAAGGAACTCCGCAACCCTCCCGGTGATTTCGTATGTGCCCTTGCCCCGGGTTTGAAGGGTGAAGCTTTCGGATTTTGCGATCATTGGACCAGAAGATCCTCCAGTTTCGCGGCGAATGAAAGCTCGGGAATTACTCGATCTCGACAGTCCGCTCGATCTCGGAGAATAAGGAAAGTCGTTCGCGCTTGCGACTGAGGCCCAGTTGAATTGCCTGGTCAAGATTGGCGACATCGCTGATGTGAATGACCATGTCGACGCTGTAGCAAAAAGCCTGGAGTTCATCCCCGGTGCTCAGCCTGTTGCCGACCACTGCGCAAAACATTTCCCGTCGCGCGTCACTGCCCATATCGGCAATGTGGTTCAGCACTTCATTCGCTTCGACAGGCGTGTTTACGTACGCTTCGGGGATGAGTACGATCTGATAACGTTGCATCCTCATCGCTGTGAGAATATCCGTCTGAACCCCGCCGGAGTGGCAAAGATAACCCATGGACGTGAGCCGCTCGACAGCAGTTTCGCAGAACTCTGCATCATCCAATCCCACGAGGGCCATGTTGGTGAGCAAGTCGACGGTTTCGGTGGATTGAGACATAATGGGGATCAGGCTTGAGTGCTGGGATCGAGGCGCAGACCGGAGGATCCGTCGCCTTTCATTCCGCTGCGGACTTTTTTAATGGTATCCAGTTCGCGGCGGACAATGCCGCGGTTTGAGGAGTAAAGCAGGGCGGTTTCCTCAGTAATGACGCCATCCTCGTACGCGTGCACGACCGACTTATCGAAGCTGATCCATCCGTTCTGGATGTTGTCCTGAATAATTTCCTGAAACGAACTGTTCTCTCCTTCGCCTTGCTCGATGGTCTCGCGAATCCGCAAATTGCTGCCCATGATTTCCGGGATGAGGACGCGGCCGCCGCCGACTTTTGGAGCCAGGCGCTGGCTGATCACATACCGGATGGTGTCGGACAGGCGCGTTCGGATAATTTGCTCCTCGGAGTTATCGAACATGCCGATGATTCGGTTGATGGTCTGGCCCGCATCGACGGTGTGGAGTGTGCTCATCACAAGGTGGCCTGTTTCAGCGGCGGTGAGGGCGATTTCCACGGTCTCACGATCCCGCATCTCACCGATGAGGATGATTTTGGGTGCCTGGCGGAGGGCGCTGCGCACACCACTCGGGAAGTCGTTGAAGTCCACTCCGAGTTCGCGCTGGTTGAGGGTGGCTTTGATGTGCGAGTGGATGAATTCGATGGGATCTTCCAGCGTGACCACGTGCACAGCTTGCGTTTCATTCACTAGCTTCAATATGGCCGCGAGCGTGGTGGTCTTGCCGCTGCCGGTTGCGCCGGTCACGAGCACGAGTCCGTTTTTTTCAAAGGGCACTTGTTGGAAAATCTCAGGCAGACCCATGGCGGCGATGGACGGAACTTTCATCTCAAGCCGTCGCATCACGATGGCAAAGTTTCCGCGCTGGCGGAAAATGTTCACACGGAACCGGATGTTGCGGCCCAGCTGATAGCTTGTGTCGCATGCGCCACGCCGGAAAAAGTCCATAATCAGGCGTCTGCGTCGACCAATGAGATTGAGGGCAATGTTTTCGATCTGATAGGGCGTGAGGGCGGAGATGCCAAGGTTGCCATCGACGGGTTTAAGCTCGCCAAATGCTTCCACTTGCAGTGGTCGACCCACGGAAAAAAGGAGATCGCTGATGCCGTCGTGGCTCTCAAGCATTACTTCCAGGAGATTGTCTAAGTCGGCTTGGCGCATGGGGAGCTGGTGTCAGTGTGGAAGAGGGAGAGAGGTCTTATTCCTCGAAGTCGTCGATCGGGGGTTCTTTGAGGAAGGGGCGGAATTTTTTGCGGTTGTTTGCTTTTTCAAAGGCTTCTTCGGCAGAGATTTTTCCCTGCTGAAGCAGGTTCATAATGGCGTCGTCGAGCGGCTGGTTGCCCTTCTTTTTTCCGACCTCCATCATACCCGGGATCTGATGGGTTTTGCCTTCACGAATGAGGTTGGAGATCGCGGAATCCACGACCAGGATTTCAATGCCCGCGCAGCGTCCAGGCTTGTCGATGCGTTTGAAAAGGTTTTGAGCAATCACTCCTTTGAGCGATTCCGAGAGCGTGGTGCGGATCTGGCTCTGCTGGCTGGTAGGGAACACATCGATGATACGGTCAATGGTCTTCGGTGCGCTGGATGTGTGGAGCGTTCCAAAAACAAGATGCCCTGTTGCGGCAGCCGTGAGTGCAAGCTCGATGGTCTCCAGGTCGCGAAGCTCACCGACGAGGATGATGTCGGGATCCTCGCGTAATGCCCCTTTGAGCGCTGCGGCAAACGACTTGGTGTGCAGGCCCACCTCACGATGGTTGACCAGGCTTTGCTGGCTCTGGTGCACGAACTCCACAGGATCCTCAATGGTAAGGATGTGGTCGTGGCGTTTCAAATTTGCGTAATCCACCATGGCGGCCAGCGTGGTGGATTTGCCGGAGCCGGTTGGTCCAGTCACGACGACCATGCCTTTTTTCAGAAGTGCAAAGCGCTCCAGGATAGGCGGCAGGCCAAGATCCTTCAGCGTGAGCACCTGGCTCGGGATCAGACGGAAGACCGCAGCGATGCCGTTTTTCTGGTTCAGAAAGTTTACCCGGTAACGCGCATAACCGGGAATCTCGTACCCGAAATCGACGTCTCCGGTTTCTTCGAAAACTTTGATTTTTTGCTCGGGAGCGATTTCATAGACCAACGCTTTGAGGCTGTCGTTGGTGAGCGGCTCGTATTCGATACGCACGAGATCACCATTGATGCGCAACATCGGTTGGTTGCCACTGGACAGATGCAGGTCCGAGGCTTTCTGCTCCAGCATGAGCCGGAAAAATGCGTCAATTTGTGCCATAAATTTCTCAGGGAGGGGTTACAGCTGGATTCATGCCAGACACGGGCATAATTCGCAAGCACCTTGTTCCGTAAGAATGCCTCACCGGAAAGACTAAAATAGCATCATCTCGCGCGGGGCAGTGGTGGGTTCAATCTTCTGCGCACGGATGATAGGGATGTATTTTCCGCCTTCGAAGAGGTAGCTGGCTACTCCTTTGATCTTAACCCACTCGCCCGGTGGTGGCTCCACGTCGGCGTCCCGTTCGATGAGAATGCCCACCGGACGCGCATCTGCCGCGCAGCACATCATAAAAAGGCGGTTGAGCCGGAAGCGATCCTGCTTCGGATTGTTCGTGCTCGCCGGCATGGACTGGCCGATCAGCTCGACTGGAAGGTCCGTGAGTTCACCTCGCAAGGTTTCATCCTCAGCTCCATGCATGAGATCCACGACCTCGATTTGCACAAACCCGTCCTCGCTTTTTGGCAGATAATCCACCAGCGAACCCATTGCCTCACCCTCCATCCCCGGCAGTGGAAGCCATTCGCTGCTCATTTCCCCCATGCGGTTAGGGAGCAGGGAAACATCCTCAATTGGAAGCCGGTTTTTCAAGGTGTTAGCTCCAAATTGATCCGGTGAAAATGCGAGTGCTGAGAGCATTGGCAACAGCACCACAATAAACGCCATCCACCTCCCGAGCGTGAGGCCACCGTGAGAGTGAGCATGGTCGTCGTGATCGTGGTGATGTCCCTCGTGGTCGTGTCCGCCACAGCAGCTCGCAGGCTTTACCAATATATAATACAGCCCGGCTAGCACCGCGAGCACCAATCCGCTAATCAGCACCAATGGCCGGAAACTCGGGTGTAAAAATGCAATCACCCGTTCGCTGAAATACAAATACAGAAGCCCCGCACTCCATGCTGCAAGGGTGCCCACTGACAGGACCTTTGCAAGCCTTTCACTCATGGTTTGGAAACCGCAATAAGTTCTGGAGTCGGGGCATTATTCAACACCTCATCCTCAATAAAATATGGTACGATCTGTTTGGTGAATTCTTTAAGCATCGCAAGCGTTTCTTCGTAATCTTTCCCGTTCGGATGGAAATCTGAAGTTACAGTAGCGCTCACCACCACGTATGCCCAGCGGTGATTGGTGTTATGAAAAACACGATCCCAGCTGCTCAGGAGAATGCGCTCCAAATGATGCGGGGTCATTTTGTCCGCACCCACAAACCAATAGAGGAACACCGTGCGAAGTGTGCGTTCGTCAGTTTCGGAAAGCCTGACTGGCCGGGTAAGGGTCAATTTCATAGCGCCTAGCGACTTGTCATCTTGCAGGGGAATTTCCACCGTGGTGCCATCTGCAATGTCCCATCCCTGTCCTGGTAGACAGATTTCCGGGCGGTGGATACTGCGTTTTTCCCCGCCGCTCAACACGATTTGCGCATTGATCTGATCGATGCCATTGACTGATTCGTAATTCCTCCGGGCAAACTCTGTATCCAGGGGAAGAATCTCCCTTTCAGCCTCTGAGACTTGCGTTTCGACTCCGTAGTAACCTCCCAGCACAGCGGGCAGCCGCATCTTGACGCCGGCATCGGTGGTCACCTCCGCCTCGGTCCCTTTCAGGCAGAATCCTGCCGTCAAGCCCGCCAGCACGAGTACGAATCCAGATTTCCAAAATGGAATGCCGCGACGAAACATAGGCGCGCTTTTTTCATCCGCAGTCGGGGTTTCAGGGTTCTCCGGCACCTCGGGGTTGGGGTTTTTCATGTAAGAGGTCTACGCTACCTGTTCATCCCCGGATTTCAACCACAATAGGCGGGGGGGGGTAAAACCGGAAAATACCGGCGCATTTTTTTGAAATTTTCTATTGCAGTTCAGAAACATTGGCGATATGAAATAAGGACCCAAACAATCAGCACCCAAATCTAATATGCCACTCCTCATGTTGCGGGACCTCCCGCGCTACGATTGCCTTCTTGAAGCTTCCCAGGAGTTCAAGGAGTTGGACATATCTGCCACGGAGGCGTGTTTGCACCTCCTGCGGGCTGGTGATTCCGTGTTCAGGGTTCTGAATGGCCATCTGAGCGAACACGCAATGTCGCAGGGCCGGTTCACGGTCATGATGTTATTGTGGGAGAAGCCTGCGGGGGAATTTCACACTCCTGCTGAGCTTGCGGACAAAGCCATGGTCACCCGCGCAACCATCACCGGCCTTGTGGATACCTTGGAAAAGGAAGGCCTTGTAACTCGCACGCATTCGGTGCAGGACCGGCGCAATGTGCATGTCGAACTCACTTCAAAAGGTCGCGAGGTGATTCAAAGCATCCTGCCTGAGCATTTTCGTTTGATGGCTGAGTTGCTGGCACCGCTCAGCACTCCCGAGCGAAAAACAATTCTCAATCTGCTGATCAAAATTATCAATCAAGCTGAGTCCGTGGCCCCCTCACGCGACGAAACCATTGAATAGCGACCTACTGGGTTTGCCAACGTGTTATGAAAAAGAAAATTCTGGGGGCCATTGTGCTCGTTATTCTCATCGCCGCTTCGATCATCGGAGTTAAAGCCTTGCAAATCGTAAGTCTCATCGAGATGGGTGAGAACTTTGAAATGCCGGCTGTGACTGTCGCGGTCGCGGAGGTCGAGACCCGTTCATGGACTCAATCGCTCGATTCCATCGGCACTGTGGAGTCGGTGCAGGGCGTGACGCTTGCCAACGAAATCCCCGGCAAAGTTCTCAAGATCGATTTCGAATCCGGCACGGAAGTGGAGGAGGGCGATTTGCTGGTGGAGCTGGATGTGAGCAGCGAACTCGCTCAGCTGGCATCCACCCAGGCGGCTGCAGATCTCACATCCGTGACACTCTCGCGCAACCGGGAACTCCGCAAAACCAATGCACTCTCACAGTCGGAGCTGGACACTGCGGAGGCCCAGTTTAAGGAAGCCACCGCACGTGTGGACGACATAGAAGCCACCATCGCGAAGAAGCGGATCCGAGCGCCGTTCTCTGGCGTGGTGGGCATTCGCCAGATCAATGCCGGACAATTTCTTGGTACTGGCGATCCCATTGTTTCGCTGAACAAAATCGACCCGGTCTATGTGAACTTTGCATTGCCTCAGCAGCGCCTGGCCGAGCTGAAAACCGGGATGCGTGTGCAGCTCACGGGCGGGACTTTTGGCGATACTCCGCTGGAAGGCGAACTCACCGCCATCGACAGCGAGGTGGATGTGGCCACGCGCAACGTGCCGCTCCAGGCGACTTTTGCGAATCCGGATCGCGTGCTCCGGCC
>JBGTCP010000196.1:0-2494 GCA_041748815.1 Chthoniobacterales bacterium | reverse complement strand
ACCGGCTTGCCCGTTAGCAGAAAAAACGAGCGCAGGATTTTTTTCTGTTCATCGTCGAGTTCCAGAGTGATGGCAGGTTTGCCGGCATCCAGATGCGGAATGAGCAGGTCGATCACCGCTTTTTCAGCAACAGCCACCTTGTCGCCTGAGCGCACCAGCTTACTCAACCGTTCGGCACGTTTTTCGAGTGCGGCGGCATCGGCGAGCATCAGCTCCGTGTTGATGACTTCAATATCACGCACGGGATCCACTGAGCCGCTCACATGATGAATGTCTTCGTGCTCAAAGCACCGCACGACCTGGACAATTGCGTCGACTTCGCGGATGTGGCTGAGAAATTGATTGCCCAGTCCTTCCCCTTGGCTGGCCCCTTTGACGAGTCCGGCGATGTCCACGAATTCGATGGCGGTGGGCACGGTCTTTTGCGAACTCGAAAGCTTCGTGAGCGCGTCGATCCGTGCGTCCGGCACCGTGACAATGCCTTGATTGGGATCAATTGTGCAGAATGGATAGTTGGCAGCCTCCGCTTTGCGGGTGCGGGTGACTGCATTGAATAGGGTGGATTTACCCACGTTGGGAAGACCGACGATACCTGCGCTTAACATAAGTGGGCAGAGGCTATTCGATCACAATGCGCAACGCAACCCACAGAAATGAGAAATGCGACCCCGTTATCAATTTGCGTGAAAATAACTCTTGCTCGCCGTGCACGGGCGTTTTGCAGGATATCCCAGCTATCAGTTCACGCCTGCTTGCAGACTGCATGGCGAAGGGGCTTCGCGAGCGCTGCTTCACGCCGCGATTGTGTCCATTTGCGCTTTTTTTCCTCAAGATTGAGGATTCGCTCCCCGAGGCCGAAATTTCATTCTCAACCCGAATCTATTCTTGCTTCGCAGGCGGGTCTGGTTCATTTTGCCGTTCCGCTTTGCCTCGTGGTGTAATGGTAGCACGAGAGATTCTGGATCTCTTTGTCAAGGTTCGAGTCCTTGCGAGGCAGCCATTGTGCGGTGGTGGGGTGCATTGGTATGAAAGGACGGCGGGGCCGCACATGGATGGACTTTCTTGAGCGGCTATCCGGCGGCACGGCAACTGCTGTATCAGTAAGGACAAATGACTTTAGAGAGCACATTTAATCGATGGCTGGTAGCCTGGTTTGTAGCCGTGGTGACCGTGGCCTCTTGCCCAATTAGTGCTGCCTCCTTTGACTGGGAGATGCAACGGATCGAAGGGCGCGACTACCTGCCGCTGGCAAAAGTGGCGGAATTTTATAAGATGGAAGGCGCCGATGAAGCGAGCTACTTCACGCTTTTACAGGGCGAGGAGGGTGAAATTGAGGCGGCTGTGGATAGCAGGCAGATCCTCATCAATGGGGTGAGGCATTGGTTGGGATTCCCGGTCATCGAGCGCAACGAGGTGCCATTGGTCTCACGGCTCGATTTCGTGAAGACGATTGAGCCCGCTTTGCGACCGCACCGGATTCGTAATCTGGTTCCATTTGATACGGTGGTCATTGATCCGGGCCACGGCGGGCATGACCATGGTGCAGTTGGCAAAACTGTGGACGAAAAAGATATGAACCTGGAAGTCGGCCTCGCGCTTCGGGAAATGTTGCAGCAAAAAGGAATCCAGGTCGTGATGACCCGGGAAACCGATGTGTTCGTCACCCTCGAGGAGCGCTCACGGATCGCCAACAAAACTCCGAGTTCCATTCTTGTGAGCATTCATTTCAATGCTTCGCCAAATGGAGACGCTGCTAACGGGGCAGAAATATTTTCGATTGCGCCGCGCGGGACGCCCGGTGCGCATGATGAATACCTCACCCTTTCCCACATGCGTGCAGGTCCGGGGAATGAGTTTGACGAGGCAAGCCTGGCGCTGGCAACCGTTGTCCAGCACGCGGTGGTGGGCAGTCTGGACGACCGCTACGACCGTGGCGTGAAGCGCGCTCGTTTCGCGGTCCTGCGTGCGACCCGGTCCCCCTCTGTTTTGGTGGAAGGTGCATTTCTGACAAATGATGATGATGACCTGCAAGCCGCATCCGAGCTATGGCGGGCGAATCTTTCCGTGGCATTGCTCGCCGGGATTCTAGACTATCGCCGCTTGATCAATGATGACTTAGCCCCGAAAAATCTTGTGGATTACCGCGAACAGGACTCAAGCGGGTTGGCGTTGTCGACGGAAGGGGATGACACGGATTATACCGTCGAGCCCCGGAATTAGTTTGCGGCACCGGCTCCCGCGATTTTTGATGCTCGTATGCCTGAAGAATCTGCCTTCCCTGCAATAAGAAACCGCCGACTGCGACACTCAGAGTCGATGCGTGCGTTGGTGCAAGAGACCCGGCTCCATCCCTCGGACTTTATCGCGCCTCTTTTTATCTGTGACAGTGAATCGGCATCGGGAGAAATCGCGGCCATGCCCGGCGTGCGCCGACATACGTTGGACTCTGCCAAGTTTGCCTGCGAACGCATTTTTCAAGCCGGTATCCCGGCGG
>JBGTCP010000195.1:0-11315 GCA_041748815.1 Chthoniobacterales bacterium | reverse complement strand
AAGGATGACCCTGCAACGCTCAATGGCTTTACGGACCAACGAAGGAACTACCAATCCGGCGAAGTCCTTAACAAGCAGATTGCTTTGATCAACGACCACACAACACCCAGCCCTTACATTGTGCAGTGGGTGGCCAACGTGGGCGGGCGCGAAGTCGGGAAAGGTCAAGTGCAGGGTGAGCTGGCAGTTTCAGAACGCAAACTCATTCCTGTGCAGTTCACATTGCCGAGTGATATCACCGCCAAACAGGACGGGCAGATCGAGCTGAAAGCTAAAATTGGGGAAAGTGTCACTTCTGACAATTTCGATTTCCGGGTGTTTCCAAAAATCCAAAGTGTGGTTTCGGGAAACATCGATTTGATTCCCGGTGATGGATCCACGCGAGCCCTTTTCCAAAATCTCGGCCTAACCGCATCGAATTGGACGCCAGGGCAGAACCCCCCGCTCGTTGTTGCCGGACGCCGGGCATTCTCCGAAGCGGACGCCATTCCGGCGGATCTGCTTCGTTATGTCAGAGATGGTGGAACCTTACTCATCATGTCTCAAGACCCTGAGTGGGTGAAGGAACGCTGGGGAATGAGAGTTGGCGAGCATATCAGCCGAAAATCTTTTGCGGTTCAGCCGGGGTCAGCTGTTTTGCAGGGGCTGGATGATTTAGATCTGCGGGATTGGGCGGGCAGCGCCACTCTGCTTGATCCTTACCCACAGTATTCTGACGAACATCCTTTCAAGAAAAGCCTCCACGGATTTCCTTATGCAGGTTGGAGATGGGGAACGAATGGGGCTGTCTCTTCGACCCCGATTGAAAAGCCACACTTTGGGGGCTGGACTCCAATCTTGGAATTAGGTTTCGATTTGGCTTATTCGCCTCTTCTTGAAACCCGAATTGGCAAAGGGCGAGTGATTCTTAGCACGCTGGATCTGGAGGACCAAGCCCCTGTGGATCCCGCTGCAAGGCTCTTGGCGCTCAATCTTCTGCGCTATGCCGCTACCCGGGACTCGGCGTCTTTGGGTTCACGGTTCCATTTCTGGGGATCCTCTGAGTGGCGGGATAAGCTGCAAAGCACCGGTTTGATTTTCGAAAATACCGATAAAATCCCAGAAGTGGCAGACACTTTAATTGTTACGCCGGACATCTCTGCAGACGAGGAATCATTACTAGGCTTTGTGCGATCCGGCGGGCGGCTTCTGGTTCTACCGGCAACGCAGGCTTCGACGCTGTTCGGAGTCCAACTTGAGCTGGATCCACAATTCAATGGAGCCAAGACCATCCCGGATTGGCCTATCGCGAGAGGACTGAGTGTTTCCGATCTCCGCTATCGCGCAGCCCGCGGGACCTGGTTGTTGCGATCCGGCTGCGAGGTCGGGGCCGACGGTTTGCTGGGAAGGAAGCAGGAGGGAAAAGGCGAGATCATATTTTCTCAGATCGATCCTGAGCGTTTTGATGCCGATGAACTCACTTATTTTCGCTATACGCGCTGGCGTCAAACCCGCGCACTCACACAGTTGCTGGCCAACATGGGAGGAACCTTCCACCAAGCCGATACCATTTTTGCTCTTCGGCCACGCATCCCCGTCATTGGGCTGGCAGGTGAGTGGCAGGCTTATCCTGTCAAACTGGTGCCTGAAGGAGATGATTTTGAAAAGCGTTTCAAGGAGAGTGGTGTCTCTGCGGAAGCCACCGCCGTGATCGCCGATGCCAGCCAGGATAAACAAGGTTGGGAAGTCGTGCCGGTCCCGAAGAATTGGGAATCGTATGGACCCGGTTGGGAAGCCACAGATGGTGAAGTAGTCTTCCGCAAATACATCGATATTCCCCCGGCCTATGCCAAGTTCGATTGGGAACTTTCGCTGGGGCCGATTCAAGCCTTTGATGACATATTCCTGAATGGTCAACTCATCGGAAGAACCAACACGGAGACCAAAGAGTGGTACAAACATTCACGCATCTATCGCATTCCGGCAGCCCTGCTCTCGGAAGGCAGGAATCGCCTCGACGTTCGGGTGTTTAACGATTGGGACGAAGGTGGTCTGGTGGCCAGTAATCCAGAGATGCTAAAGCTAAGCCCCATCATTCCGGAAGAGAAGAATCCACCGTCGTTCTACCACCCCGACTACCGGACCGACTTCGAACTAGGCGACGATCCATTCCGCTACGAGCGCTGGTGAGGCTGAATTACACCCCTTGCGGAATGAAGTAGATATGCCACCACACGGGGTTTTGGAATCCCACGCATCCCGCCCCACTGCGTCATCCTGAGACATGAAACGCTTCGCGCAGAGTTGAATGTCTCACCATGGGGCGAAGGTTGCGCAGCGGAAACTTCGAAATCTGAACTTTCGAGGCCGTTCACTCGCCTGCCTTTGCATTACCCAATCTTAGTAACGGAACGACTGATCCGCCAGCTCCAGCTTCACCCTTCCGGCTGTATTTGGAGTCGCGTTCGAAGCTTGATGTTTCTCCATTTTGCGTGTCCTTTACCTCGTTGTCATAACGCGTCCTCGCATGCCAGTGCGCTGTGCGGTAGCCGATCGACAAAGATGAATCCTCGTTGACAATCATGGCCTTGCCGTCCGGGATGGTATTCAGCGGATAAATAAAGGCGCCAAGGACTTCCAACTTTCCACCTTCGGTATTTCGGATTTCCATCGGCTCGGCGGTTTCGCGGTGCGTCCGCTCGGTTTTCAAGCCAAGGACCCAAACTTGACCCCCGATGTTTTGGATTTTGTCATGGTTGGTTCCCTCCAAATTAAGCTGCCTGGCAAACACCTTTTGTCCGGGAGCTTGAATAAAACAATGCCCTCCCGTGAAGTCCTGTATGAACACGGTTCCAGCACCCGGGTGGGATCGGTAATTGGCTTGCACACTGCGAAGCACCAGCTTGGTGGAGCTGTTGTGATCAATGGACATGGCTCTGTTTTTATTGGATGACACGACGAGGTCGTCGATAAAGAAGGTGTCCACCGTGGCTTCCGAAAAGTCCAAGACCGGATTCGTGAGGTCGTGGTCTTTGTTGAAATGAACCGGGTGACCATGAGGATTGATTGAGGCATTCATGCCGACAATTTTTCGAATGCTCCCGCGGATCTTGATGGGCTGGGAAGTTTCGTAAAAAGAGCTTCCCTCCGGTGACGGATCAAAAACCAGCGTGGTAATATCAGGGTTCGCCAAACCGGAATCGATTGCCGCCTGGATGGCCACATGGTCCGATTTGTTGTCGTTGGCAATCGCCCCGAAATCGCTGAGGTAAACCCAGTTCTCATGATTGTTGTCGTGATAAAATGGGGTTTCCTCTACAGGCAGATTCAGGGATGTTTCGGCAGAGCCATGCAGTGTGACGACCGGGCGTGAGGCAAACTCCTCAATACGCGGTCCTTCTTTGCTTTGATCGGGTGTCTCCAGCGCAACCGGATAGCCTTCCACGTCGATGTTTCTGGCAAACAGATCCCCCTTGGTGACGATGGCCGCGGATGTCTCCGAGCCAGGCGACCGGATGAGTTTCGCATCAACAAGAGTGAGGAAACTACCATCCCCTTCGTCCATGATTGCAGGGACTGCATTGAGACTTTGCAGCTTCCGGATTGTCAGCACATTGGAAACAAGCCGCATTCCCGCTGTTTTCTGACCTTCGATCTCGATGTTTTCCATGGTGATGCTGTAGCCGTAGTCAGCCACGTCCACTGCAATGTCAAAGCCGCTTACTTTGAGGTCCTTCACCATGAGGGGCCCCGGGTGGGGACGCGTCATGACAAGCCCGCACACGCCGGCACCATCACCCGACCGGATAGTGACACCCTCGATCGAGGAGAAATTGTGTCCGTGGTAATCGATCCCGATGGCACCGGGATTTCCGCTGCCGGTATCCACAGTTAAATTCCTGATGTGATTGCGAAAAGCGTCATTGCCCGCACCGGTTTCCTCCCATGGGAAGAACCCCTTGTCGCGTCCATCATTGGCGGTGTAAACCACGGCACGGGGCTCTGCCTTGTTGCCGAAACCGGGAGCGGAGTCGACGAGGCGGATGATCGATTCATCACGATGCTCTCCAATGAAAGCGAGGTTGCAGCCCCAGGTGCCATCACCGCCGAGCTTTTCTTCCCTGCGCCAGGCCAGCCGGTCACTGACCAGATAAGTGCCCTTCGGGAAATAAATAAACCTCTTCTCACCCAGATGATCATTGATCGCCCTCTTTATTGTCTCCGTGTTATCCGTTTTGCCGTCACCGACCGCACTATAGGGAGGCTGTGTGATATCGATGATGCCCGACTTTGCAGGGTAAGAGATTTCCTGTGCCTTCAAAAAGTGGGAGCCGGAAAAAAACGCGAGAAGCACTGCGCCTGCGGCTGTCAGGCGTGGGATTATTATCGGCGGGAGGAGTGCGGGGATGGATAAATTCATAGAACTTTCTAAATAGGTTCTCACCGGTGGATCGTTCAATTCCCCCTCACTGGGACAGTATCGAAATGTACGCGTTTACCGCTTTTTCTGCTGAACAGTGGTCCCGTCCTTCCACACACCCTTGACCAGGACTTCGTTGGCGTGAGGTGGAATGCCAAACTCCTGTCGCTGCGCGAGTTGGACCAGCAAATCAATGGCTTCTTTCCCGACGATTTGCTGCTGCGTGTCGATGCCGGCCCAGCCGCTGGTGTCATGGGCGAGGTTCAGGTGGGCAACGCCGATGTCTTCGGGCACCCGATACCCCAGCGCGTTGAGATTCGCCATCACATCACTCGTTACGCACAGAATGCAATCAGGCCGGTGCCGCTCCAGCCATCGGGCAAAAGCCGGGGTCCCGGACGGGTCGCGTTCTTTGGAGTGCAGGATGGGGATTTTTGCCTTCGCGGGCAACGATTGATGAAAGGAAAGATAAGCACCGGAAAGGACCCCGCCTCCCGACAGGTCGATCCAATCGATGATAGAAAGTCCGATTCGCTCATAGCCCATGTGTTTTAATTTCCGCAGAGCACGGACCGCATTCGCAAAAGTATGCGTCGCCACCATGTGGAAGCTGGGGCGGTGGATCTGACGCCCGATCGTGACCGTTGCCAGACCTGCGACGTCCAGGCTCAAATGATGACGTGGTCTTCCTCCACCGGTGGCCACCAGTCCGATGATCCCTCTTGCTTCGATCATGCGCCTTGCGCTTTTCGCTGTTAGTGCTGGATCAGCCAACCAGATTTCATCCAGAGCCAGGTGCAGTTCGGCGCATCGTTTTTCGGCCGCCTGCCAGCAGGTTTTCAAACCGGGATTCTTCCGCCAGGCCCCCTGCTGGCCGTGCAGGTTCAACCATCCGAGGGTACCGAAAAACGTGGAATGACGGGCTCTGCCCATGTTTGCCATGACGCTTGAAACCAGCGAGTTGCTTTCGTATCCCATCTCCTGCGCGGCCTTGACGATCCGTTCCCTCAGCTCGCCTCGAACGTGATGCAATCCGCGCAAAGCACGCGAAACAGTCATCGTCCCGCAACCAACTCGCCGCGCCACATCTCGAATTGTTGTTTTTGCTGCCACAAGGACTGATACTGTCTCAATACGGAAAAGTTGTCAATGGTCGTGGAATGCATTCCAATGCGGAGTAACCAATTACCCCAACTATCCCTATGAAAAAAATCATCGCATCGCTATCATTCATGTCTTGCATCTTGCTGGAACCATCTGCGCACGCTCAACTTGTCTCGCTGAACTTCGAATCCGGCACGGCGACCTCGAATCAGTTCACCAACAACTTCCGCTTGATCGGTTCCGCCAGTGCGTTTGCCGGCACGGTCGCACAGACCGATCCTGCGGACGCCGGCGAGCCGAACAACGACTACGTATTCCAAGCGGCAACCACGCCTGGCGTTGTCAACTACCTGTATGACACGACTCCGACAAACACCAGTGACGCCAACCAGACCTTCGCCGGCAATTTGACTATCACCATGGATATCAGTGCGGTTCAGGCGGACAGCTCGTTCGGCATCCATCTCATCGACACCAGCAACTTCAACAACAATCTGCTGGCGGTCTTCAACCTCGATAGAAGTAGCGCCCCCACCACCACTGACCGCATCCGGTTCTTCAAGGATGGCGGTATCGCTACGGGAGCCGCAGGCACGCTAATAACCGGAGGCGATCTTTCCGGATTATCGGGCCTGAATGTCAGCCCCGAAGCGACCCCTGTTTTCGGCACCATGACGGTGAATTACGCGCCGACTACCGGAATCTTCTCCCTTTCGCTCGGCACGCTCAGCCACAGCGTGACCGTCGATGTAGCGGATCGAATCACCAATCCCGCCATCGCCTTCCGCCTCGGTGACAGCTCAACCACAGCGGGTTCGGCGAAGATCGACAACTTCACGGTAGTTCCCGAGCCGACCACCTTCGCGATGCTCCTCGGCGGGTTTGGGCTGCTGCTGGGTTTCCAGCGCCGCCGCCGGTAGTTCACAGCCAAGTTCACGAAAACCGCGACCGTGGGGGCAGCCTCCGGTCGCGGTTTTTTCTTTTAACGCAGAGGACGCGGAGAGCGCGGAGAAGAGCAGAGGCGGAAAGGGGTCACTGGGGTCAGTCCGGGCATTGGTGCAGAGTCGCTTTTTAAGCGTTGCGGGTGCAGGCCGCGCGGGGTCAGGCCTGTATTATTGATTCTGCTGAAAAACCCCTTCACTCGGCGGGTCGGGCGCGGCGCCTGGCTTTCGGCCGGGCGGCGGCCGGGCGAATGAGGTGGAGTTCGTCGCGCGCGAGCACTTCCCATTGGACTTCCTCGCCGCCCGCGATGCCGATGGCTGCGGCGACGGGCAGCGGTAACGCCACGTAGTAGCGAAGCGGTTGGCGTTTGGTCCGGATGACCTGCACTTTGACGGTGTATTGGGCTTGCATCCCGGTAGCTATTGTATAGGCTAGCTCTCAAAGTCAACACTTATGAGTCTGCCCGTCTTGAATACCCAGGGATCGCTCTTCGGCTCCGTCCACGTTCTCGCCGGAGAACTCTTCGCCCCAGGCGATCGTTACCGGCTTTTCGCCGAGAAGATCTTCCCGCTGCTGCTGCGGGCTCGCCCCGAACTGGAGCAGTGTTACTGCGCCGGCAACGGACGGCCCGGCGTGGAACCGACCGTGCTGCTGGGCGTGCTCCTGTTCCAATTTCTGGAGCGGGTCCCCGACCGGCAGGCTGTGGAGATGCGCAAATACCATCTGGGCTGGAAGCTGGCGCTCAATCTGGACATCGCCGCCGAGGCTTTTCACGCCACCAGCCGGTGCATTTCCGCCAGCGGCTCGTGGAAAACGAGCAGGCTTCACTGTTAAGGCGATTAGTCCCATTCCGACCGCAAATGCACCTGGCCTGAGGATCGCGAACCGCGGAGGCAAACTGAGTTTTCAGCGAACTACTTCGAGAAGATCGATTCCGGTAGGGTTGCCAGATTTCTGCGATGCCGTCCGAAGCTGGTGGGCGTATGTTCCACCTCAGCCCCTTTCCTTTCGTTGACATTTCAAGGATGATTGCTGCCCGTATTCCTCGAATGGCTCATAAGCCAACAAGCTCTCCATGAAGGAGAGCTGTTGCTCCGCAAATACGATTGAGAGGATCCAGGGCCGAAGGATGACCGCCCGAGCCCGTGCGCTCCCGAGCATCCCTGCTGCAACGCGGCATCACATACGCGAAGTCGCGGATCGTCTGGGCTATCGTCCGAATGCGCGGGTTTCGGAGTTGATGGGGCAGATCCGCCAGAACAGAAGCATCTCCGGGCTGAGCGAAACTGTGGCAATGTATTGGAGCGATGCAGCGGAATCGGATGTGCGAAATTTCTCCCATCTCCGGCGGATGGAGGCTGCGGTTCAGACCCGGCTGGCCTGCGAGGGCTTTGGGTTGGATCTTTTCTACAACGATGCAGCGAATACCCCTGCCACGGTAGAGCGGATCCTTCGGACTCGGGGAATCCGAGGGGTCATTCTGGCACCTCTCATACACCTAACGCACCGTCATTTGCATTGGCGGTGGGATTTATTGTCCGTGGTAATTGCAGGCAGTGGCATCTGGCGTCCTGACTTCAACCGGGTTCGATTTAATCATTTTGAGGATATCATGCTTATTTTACATCACCTGCATGCTGGCGCGACGAAGAAGGTTGCGCTGGCGACAGATGCGCAGGTTGAAGTGAGATCCCAACACGCAATGACCGGAAGTTTCTGGGCCAGAGTGCCTGCGCAGACCCGGCGCATGGAATCGGTTTTCACAGCAAAGGTTGGTGACCACGATCGTTTTGAAAAATGGCTGACAAAGTTAAAACCGGAGATTTTAATTGTGGCCAGTCCGCATGTTTTTGGGTGGGTGGGGGATCATTATCCTGAGATGGAAATCGTGGTGACCAGTGACGTTCTGGCTCCACAGACTCCAGGGTTGCGGGGGATCCGTCAGGATTACGCTTCGCTGGGTTCGGTGGCTGCCGAAAAGTTGATGGGACAAATGAGTCTGAATCAAACTGGCATACCGGAGAATCCTCACCAGATTTATCTGAGAGGCGAGTGGGTCGAGCCGGTAACAAAAACGCGCCCTGTTCGGGAGCGTGCGCAAAGCGTAGCGGAATGATGGAATAGCCTGGAGTGGTAATGCCAATTTTTACCATGGTTTCTCGTTGATATAACCAGGATTGCTAGGCGGACTACACTAACGCCGTTTCTGTTGAACCGTAAATCCGTCCTTCCAAACACCCCTGACAAGAACATCGTTTGCATGCTGCGGAATACCAAATTCCTGCCTATGCGCGAGTTGAACCAGCAGATCAATGGCTTCTTTGCCGATAATATGCTGCATTGTGTCGATCCCCGCCCATCCGCTGGTATCGGGGGCGAGGTTTAGATGGGCAACGCCAATATCTTCAGGCACGCGGTAACCTAATGCTTTAATATTGCCCACAGTCTCATTTGCATCACAAAGCACGCAATCGGGGCGGTGACGCTCCAGCCATCTGGCAAAAGCCGGGGACCCAGATGGCTCGTGCTCTTTGGAGTGCAGAATAGGAGTTTTTTTTCTTCCAGGCAGCGTTTGCTGAAAGGAAAGATAAGCGCCGGATAGCGCACCACCCGACGAGACATCCACCCAATCAATAATACAAAGCCCAATTCGTTCGTATCCGAGATGTCGTAATTTTCGCAGCGCACAAGTCACGTTTGCGAAGGTATGGGTGGTCACCATGTGAAAGCTCGGACAGTGAATCTGCCGTCCTAATCTAACAGTCGCAAGACCAGTGAAATCCAGGCTCAAGTGATGGTGCGGTCGCCCGCCACCAGTAGCCACCAAGCCAATAATTCCGCGCGCTTCGATTATGCGCTGCGCTCCTTTTGAAGTCAGTGCAGGATCTGCCAACCAGATATCGTCCAAAGCCAAATTCAGTTCTGCGCATCTTTTTTCGGCGGCCTTCCGGCAGGCTATCAAACTGGGGTGTTTGTGCCACTCATCCTTTCGCTCACGCAAATTCAACCACCCCAGAGTCCCAAAAAATGCAGAATGTCGGGACCTGCTCAGGTTCGCCATCACACTGGAAACCAAAGAGTTGCTCTCGTAACCCATCTCTTGTGCGGTCTTAAGAACGCGCTCCCGCATCTCAGGACCGACGTGATGCAATCCTCGCAAGGCACGCGAAATGGTCATCGTCCCGCAACCCACTCGCCGCGCCACATCCCGAATCGTTATTTTTGCTGCCACAATGTCTGATACTGTCTCGGTACGCGAAAGTTGTCAGTGATCGTGCCTTGTAGTTGACTGCCGACACATTTAAATCTCATTATTCTATATGAAAAAAATACTCCCGTCGGCAACCAATCCGCGACATTCCGGATGGTTTTGTCTAAAACCGGCTCCCTCGCCATTGGGGCTCGCTACGACGGCGGCACCTTGAAATATATGATTGGGGGCAATGGACTTGACAGCGCATCCTCAGCCACAAATGTGTTAAAGTTTGGCCAAACAGCAGCGGTAGGCAGCACCATTTTTCTATTGGCAAAGTTAGATTTCACCGGCTCTAAATCATTTCAAGTATGGTTTAATCCTAACCTATCGCAGCTGCTTCCCACAGCGGATCTGTCGGCCACTAATTTCAAGATTGGTTCATTTGGTGCTGCCCGCATCCGCACCTGGGGACAAGGAGGGACGCCAGTTGGGGCTGCACAATTTGACAAAATTAGGATCGGGACCACCTACGCCTCCGCCATCCCGGAACCTGGCTCAATTGCTTTGGCTTCACTTGGCTTGACTGCCTTCATCGCACGCCGTCGCAAAAAAATGAATCACACTTCATGATCACGCGGTTTAGCACCTTTTCCTCCGTCGTATTCATAGGAGCCACGGCTCTTCTGCATGGCGAGTTATTAGTCTACGAGCCGTTCGAGGAATACGGGGGAGCAACGATCATTGGGGAATCTGTGAAAGGGAAAGGACTGAGTGGCTCGTGGCAGCATCTGTTTAATACCGGGTCGCAGGAGTTCTCGTCGAGTTTTGACGGATTGTTCTTCCCCGGGTATCCAGGGACGGGCGGATCTTTGGAGATGCAATCTCCCGCGAACGAGCGGGGATCGCTCACCGTGTCGCTCAGTCCGGCAGTGCTGGATGTGATCAAAAATGGCAAGGAGAAGACTCTCGACTTGTGGCTTGGCTTTCTCTGGATGTCCACCTCCTTCGCTGACACGGGAATTTCCACAGTTGGGCTCTCCGGCGATGTTAGCGGGAAGAAGATGCCGCCTTGGGCCATCGGGATCGTGACTCGCGACCGCCGCCAAATCCTTGGGCAGATTATTGGAGACGAGAACACTTTCCAATTCACAGACGAAGAAGCACTGGCTCAAGAGTCACTTCTGGAACTCCGACGGTCCTACTTTTTCCTATCCCGGGTCACCCTCAGCCGAAGTGATCCTTCTGCCGCTTGGGAAACGGTCAAGATGCAAACCTGGCGGTTTGAGGAAGGGATGGACGAATTGCCCGCCGAGCCGCCTACAGAAGGAGCTGTAGAGTCGTCTGGCACCCTCACTCCCACCACCCAGCCAGAGGTGCTCGTCATCCAACCCGGGGCATGGGTAAAACACACAATCGATGAAATCCGGCTGGGGACCAGCTTCCACGATGTTCTGCCACCTGCGGAATAACCTTCAAAAACTGCACAATTCCAAAAATGGATGAATTCGATGTTATTGTTGTTGGTGCTGGAGTTGGTGGGATTTCCGCCGCTGTCACAGCGGCAAGGTGTGGAGTAAGGACCCTGCTCGTGGAACAGGCACCTGTGGTGGGTGGCACTGGCGTCCGAAGTCCGGTCACGCTGATCTGCTCGTTTGCGGACGCTAGTGGGCGTGT
>JBGTCP010000194.1:0-3020 GCA_041748815.1 Chthoniobacterales bacterium | reverse complement strand
CATGGTGGGAAGACATTCTCGCCCGTCACGCATGAAGATCCTGGTTTTAGGAGCCGGAGGACGGCTTGGGGCAGCGCTCGTGCGCAGTTATGGCTGTGCCGGATTGAACCGTGTGCAGTTTGACCTCTCCGCACCGGAAGCAGAGCTGAAGAGGGTGCTGGACAATCAGGATTTTGATGTGCTGATCAATTGCGCAGCACTCACCAATGTGGATTACTGTGAGACGAACGCAGGCGAATCCCATCACATCAATGCCGTCATGCCCGGCCTCATCGCAAAATGGTGCGCTGAACGCGGTGCGCGCATGGTGCACATCGGCACGGATTATGTGTTTGCCGGAGATGGCTCCACATTGCTCACCGAGGACGCTGAGGCTGAACCACTCAGCATTTACGGCAAATCCAAACTTGCGGGGGATCTGGCGGTGATCGGTATATCGCCGAATCACATGAGCGTGCGGATCTCCTGGGTATTCGGACCCGACCGACCGTCCTTCGTGGACATGATACTTCAGCGGGCGCTGAAGCAGGATAGCGTAGAAGCGATTGGCGATAAATGGGCCAGCCCGACCTACACATTGGATTTTGCATCGGATTTATTTCCACTGTTAAGAGACGCAAACGCGGGCGGCATTCTGCATCTGTGCAACACGGGCGCAACCACGTGGCAGGAATATGGCGAATACGCAATAAAAGCCGCAGCGGAGCTGGGTTGGCCATTAAAAACCACGACCGTCGGGGGTGTTCCTCTCAAGAGTATGAGCAATTTTATTGCTGCCAGACCGGTTTTTTCAGCCATGTCGGTAAGCCGCTATGAAACGCTCGCCGGGCGGACAACACGACCATGGCAGGCAGCGGTGCGGGATTATGTCCTGAGCCAACCTGTTCCGGGTGTCTAGCAACGGGGTCAGCAGCGAGAGGCTGTCACCACCAACTCCGGGGAACGAAGACGTCGTCGCCGGGCGTCAATGCGATATCCAAGGACGGATCCTGCCGGATCTTGCGCACATCCACTGTCATAGACTCCCCATCACGAAGCAATCGTACTTGCTTAGGATTCGCGAATTCCGTGAAATCTCCTGAGGCGGTAATGACTTTCATCAGCGTGAGGTCCGGGGTGTATGGCACGCGTCCGGGTGAGCGCACATCACCGCCCACATTCACAAACCGGGCAGATCCCTGCTGGGATACGATGACTGTCGGGTTGGTGTAAATTTGCTCCGCTTTGTAGCGACTCTCCACGCTGGTTTGCAACTGGGATTGAGTCATCCCGACCGCGCGGACGCGTCCGATGTAGGGTAAGTTGATATTTCCATCCTGATCCACCGTGTGAACCCCAGATACCATCGCTGCGTCATCTGGAGGGACTCCGCTGATGCGAAGTTCCACGACGTCGCCCTCGCGAAGCGGTGCATTGGCATGCACCTCACTTGCGGGGAAAACGAGCACGAAGGTGACTAGCGCAAGCAGTGCAAATAGAGAGTTGTGGAAGAACATGGGCTGGAATGTCGGTAAAAATTAGTATTCGTCACCGCCACGTGCTGCGGTTTTTTCTGGCTCATTCTTGGGTGTGTTCCGCTTGGATTTTTTATTATCACGCGGGCCGCTGTAGTAGTATTTGTAGTAGCTGGTGTAATACTCGTAACCTTGGTCGTGTTTCGTATCGACATTATTCAACACGACTCCAAGCACTGTGCCGCCAACATTGAGGACTGCCTGCTTCACGCGCATGAGCATGGCCCGCGGGAAGCGGCGATGCTGGACGACGAGGATGGTGAGATCCACCTCCGAAGCCAACACTGAGGCATCACTCACCCCGAGAATTGGTGGAGAGTCAAAAAACACAATATCATAGCGAAGTTTGAGCTCAGCAATCATGTCGGACATGCGCTGGGAGTTCAAGATACCCACCGCGTCAGATGGCAGGATGCCGCTTGGCATCACGCTGAGATTATCAATGGCCGATGGCACAATGACATCTTCAAGCGCTACATCTGTGGTCAGATAATTGGTGAGGCCCACCGAGTTATCCACATCATAAATGTCATGTTGCACCGGACGGCGAAGATCGGCATCCACGATGAGCACATTGTATCCACCCTGAGCGCAGATGACCGCAAGATTGGATAACGTGGTCGATTTACCTTCGCCAGGACCCCCGCTGACCAGTGTGATCGCATTGGCATCGGCATTTTTGCGGTTAAACTCAATGTTAGTTCGCAATATTCGGTAAGCTTCAGCATCCGGCGAGTCGCTGGGTTCTTTGTGAAGAAGACCGACATTCTGCGGAATCACTGCCAGCACAGGCACTTCGAGGAAACTCTCCACGTCCTGGAGGGTTTTGACACTGGTATCGAGATATTCGATGAAAAAGGCAAGTCCGATACCCACGATCAGCCCCACCAGAATTCCAAGGGTCATATTCACCATGACTTTTGGCTTGGAATGGCCTCCTGGAACTTCAGCCGGGTGCCAGATCTTAGCCGGGGTGCGCGGCATGGAGAGCTCCATAAGCTGGGTTTGATAGCGCATTTGTGCCGCTTCAAGGAGCCGTTTGGCTTGGAGGTGGGAATTCTTTGCTTGCGTGTAATCGCTACTTAATTCGCGGGTGTCCTGCTGTTCAACGCGACGTCCGGCAAGAGCTTCTTCGAGGGATTCAACGGTCGATTCCGCGATCTGTAGATTAATGCGGAGTGATTGTTTGATGGACTCGATCTGCTCCGAGAGCTGGCGTACGAACACCGCCTTTTGCGCCCGTAGTGACCGCATATTCGGATGGTTGCCCCCGATGCCTGAGTTCCGCAGACGTTCCTCAGCTGCCTCGATGTCATTAAACTGCGGCAGGATCTGTGAGATCGTGGGGTCCTGAATCTCCAAGGTGGGAAGAGCGCGCATAAGTTCTTCGCCCTCCAAGTTCTCGATCGATTCCAGACGCGTCCGCATAGCGCGGACCGACCTTTGCTGATTGTCGAACTCCTGTTCCTGCTGCATCAGCATTGTGTTCAGCGGAGAAACAACTCC
>JBGTCP010000193.1:0-13570 GCA_041748815.1 Chthoniobacterales bacterium | reverse complement strand
AGCTCTTACACTCACCCCGGAAGGCATCGCAGACTCCAGCGTGCTGCAAACTATCGAGCTCAGCGACATCGTCATCCACTCACCGCTGGACCCCTACATTCCTGTTCTCAATCTGGCTTCGACATTTGTGAAATTTCGCCTTGCCGACCTCGTCCATAATCAGATCGAGGAGATCATCTTCCTGCATCCCACATTGTATGTCGGTGAGGATCTGTTCTGGTATATCGACGAAGCCAAACGGCGCTCGGCAGAGCCCGCGGAACAGGCAATCGATACCGATCCAGGTCTTCCCTGGCGCATCAATAAACTCTCAGCGGCATTCGGGCGGCTGGCGATCGCCACCGCCGGAGCGTCGAGGGTTGCACTTCCACTCAATTTCCAAACCCAAGCGGAGAACATTTCATTCACGAATCTCAGCGACCTGAAGCTTCAATTTGATGTGGTGATTCCTCGCGAAGACTATGCATTCCCCGGTTACCGGCTGGAGATGAATGCGCTTGAGGGCAATCTGCGATTCGGACTGCCGAGCGGGACCGGCGCCAGCAATGTGGTGAATACCATTAATTCCAGCAACGTGCGCTGGCGGCAGTTTGAAGGCGAGTCGGCATGGATCTCAGTGACCTATGACCGCAGCGGGATTTACAGTGAATTCGGGAGCAAGGTCTATGGTGGCTACGTCGAAGGCGGGTTTGCATTTTTCCTGCGTGAAGGGTTTCCTTGGACAGGCTGGATGTTCGGGACAGATGTCGATCTGGAGGCGATTACGGATGTCGTGGCTCCGCAGAATTTTTCCATGACTGGCAAATCCAAATTCAAGCTCGAAGTGAATGCCACCTCGGCCATCATCGAACGATTTGCCGGCACGCTGGAGAATCCTGAGTCCGGCAAACTCCACATCAGCAAGATCAACGATATCCTCGAGGCGATGCCTGGCGATTGGGGTACAATTCGGCGCGATCTCACGCGCATCGGCCTTGAGACTCTGCGCGATTTCGAGTACACCTCTGCGAATGCTGAATTTTGGTTTGTGGATAAACATGGCCGCATCGACCTGCAACTCGCCGGAGAGACAGGCTCGCGCAATTTTGAAATTATCGTGCACGACGCCAAAGCACCTGACCTCGGACGATGGCATCGGGCACCGGGTCTGACCCTGGAAGCCACACGACAATGACCACACGCTTCACACTCCTCGTTGCCGCATTCGCACTTTCCGCCTGCACACTTCCTCCCGTGATGCTGGAGACGCCGGAGCCTGTTAAAGTGGACATCAATGTGCGCCTCGACGTGTATCAGCACGATGGTGCCTCGACCCCGGCGACCGCTCAACCGGCTGTGTCAGCCGCCCCCGTGGTTGCCGAGACTGGCGACATCGAAGTGCGGCGGCGCAACCGGATGGGCGATATTCAGATGTTTAAAAATTCCCGCATCGTTGGAGAAAACCGGAGCGGCCTACTGGAGGTGCGGAACCTTCCGCCCGGAGAATTCGGCGACTATGTCACCAAAACCGTCGCCGACGAAAACGCAGACCGGCTGGTGATGATGCGTGCCATCGCAGAGGAACAAGGACTGCCGCTCACCGGCGCCCAGACGGAGCAAGCCAGACTGTGGCGCGAGCGGGCATTCGGCGGCGAATGGATCGAACAGCCGAATGACCGCGGGGGATGGCGATGGACCCAAAAAGGCCAGGACTGAACGAAGCTGCAGGACTCTCAGTCGCCCCACCCATGCGCCGCGTGGAATGGATGGCCGTGCTGCGCGGCATGTGCAGCTTGTGGATCGTTTATTTCCATATCCTCACGTCCTACCTCACGCATCCATTGCCCGGGCTGAACCGTGAGTTCTTCACAAAATCCTTTGATCGATTTGAGGCGATGGGACTCAATGCTTTACAATCTGCTTTCACGCTGGCGCATGATGTGTGGGCCTTCATGAGCATGAGTGCGGTGGGTGCATTTATCCTGCTCAGTGGATTCGGCCTCACGCGATCAGCGATGAGGGAGTGCGAGCAACAGGGCGGAATCAATTGGAAAGTCTGGGCAAGCAAACGCTTCTGGCGCTTGTATCCATTCCTCTGGTTTGCGCATCTCATCTTTTTGTTCGCACCATGGATCGCACAACCCGAGCCCATCGATTACCGGTTCCTGCTCAGCCTCACAGGCATCCGGGCATGGCCGATGGAAATGATCATTTTTTATGCAAATCCATCCTGGTGGTTTTTCTGGCTCATCCTGCAGCTCTATCTTGTTTACCCGGTCATTCTGTGGGTATTCCGTCGAACAAATCCCTGGATGTTCCTCGCGATCATGCTCGGCCTGACGATCTTCGGGCGGTATCTCATTTTGTTTGTCTGGAAAGACTGGCGGGGAATGATCATTGGCGGATTTTTCATCGCCCGCCTCGGCGAGTTTGCCTTGGGCATGGCCTTGGCTGCGTTGTATCGCTCTGCGCCCGAGAAATTCACCGCGCGCCTGACCGGATGGAGGACATTCCTTGCCGGCTGCATCGTTTACCCACTCGGAGTCATGTGCTATGGGAATCTGACCAGTTATCTTTTCGTCGACGTTTTGTGTGCGTTAGGTTTCATGATGCTCGTCTCGCCGGTCGCGAAAGTCGTGGCCGATCATACAGGCTGGCTCGGAGCGGCCCTCGCCTTCGCGGGTTCGGTCTCGCTCAGCACTTTCCTGCTGCATCAGCCATGGACCATCACTGCGGGCAATGCCATGCAAGGCTGGCCATGGTGGCAATACGGCCTCATTGCACTCCTCATGCTCCCCCTCATGGTCGTAACCGCATGGGCCTGCGAATGGCTCGTCGCAAAGGTAGTCCGCTTTCTGCGACGCCAGCGTCAGGGCGGGGTTACATCCGCGGATTGAGCTTTGCAGTTACGTCAGCTGGCCCCGGGAGCGCATTGCTTTCCGGCGGTGTGAGGTTCTCGAGGTCAGCAGAGAAGTCCGGATTGCCGTTTTTTAGACCATCGAGGCTGAACCGCTGGATCGAACCCCGTTGTGCAACCAGCAGATCTCCCTTGGCATCCCATGTCGCCCAATCCACCTCCTGATCAAGAAGGTCGGAGCCATCAAGGCGAAACTCGAAGGTGTAACTATGCACCAAATAGCCTCGATAAAACATTCGCAAAAGCGGATGCTCAGGGGTTGGCCGCCACGACCAACCAGGATCATTCACACAGATTGTAGAATACGAGCTGTGCTTCAAAGAAATTGTTTCATCTTCGCCGAAGTCACCCTCCCGTTTCCAGCCATCACGCTCAAGTCGGTGCGCGAGAATTGGAAACACCTCGCCACCCGATTCCATCCTGTCGATTGTAAAAGGAATCCCCCTCGATTTCGAGAATTCGCTGAGTGAACGGTCATAGTGCGCTACGTCGTTTGATCGTAGCGTCCGCGCGTCAGAAAAAAAGCCACCTCCTGCCCATGTCCCCATGTTTGGAACATCGGCTACTGTCCGCAGCCACGGCGGCTTGCAGATCCCATTCCATGTCTCACCGCCCGAACCCATTGCCAGGTACACCATCCACGATCCGTCCCACGAAAGGTCGCATCGTTCAGCGTAGATCCGGCCGTTGAACCATGATCCATGCTCAAGTTCGTCAGAAACGGTATCCCACAGAATAATATGAACGCGTTTGCTCGGCTTACGCCTGATAATGACTGCCTTCGGCGCCCCATGAGCCCGGAGAATATGCATCCGCGCCCGCGATGTCGGTTGGGTCCATGTGGCAGGAAGATTCTGCGCGTCAAAAGAGATGCTCATATTTGTTGCCTCTAAGGTCTGCATTTAGCATCAGTGTCAAATTGGTGGAATACAGACCATGTTGTCAAAACTGATCTTGATTCCAAGCCTTCCGAATACTGAGTTCCTCGAAAATAGCAGATGATGCCGAAGGCATCTCAGCTGCAGAAGCCGGGGGTCGAGCGTAGCGATACCCCCGGGATTCTTCCACCCCCGACGCTGATCCCCAAGGGATCACAGCTATTTCCGTCGGAGGAAATTAATTCTGCACTACCTTCCGGGACTGCGTCATAACATCAATGTGCCGGGACAAGGCTTCGACCATTGCCGACTCCTTTCGCCACGTTCAAGGAGCCGGATCATCCTCAAAAGCATCAGCCAGCATCTTGCCATCCTGAGTCATGAAAAATCGAAACGATCTGTTTTTGGTGTTGTTATTGATCCATAACGCCTCGTTACTCTCCCAGTGGGAAAAGAACTCCCCACCGCGATGTGTGTAGGAGGGGTTGTCCAGTTTCTCCGGGATGGGCAGCATCTCCACCTCTTCCACTTTCTCCTCCTCCACGCGCAAGACCATGGTTTCCACTACCCTTGCGACTTGAATGGTGAGTGCGAGGTGCCGGGAATCCGGGCTCCAACCGCCCCTCAGATCAGAAACGTGCCGCTCAGCCACTGAGTCGTAATCGAAATCCCAAATCTGCTGGTTGGTCTTCAGGTCACGGAGCACAATCAGCGTGCTTTTCTCATCGCCTGTCGGTTGAACGAGGGTTACTTCATAGCGCGCATCAGGGCTTCGCAGGACGGCATCGGCCGCGGAGCCGGGGCCGAGCCAATTGAAATATCTTACGATGACTCTGCCCTCCTCGTCTGTCCCGATCTGCTCGCAGATTTCATGCGGGTAAGGGGGCAGCACCTCCTCACATCCCTCAAACTGTTGATGGTTGCCGTCCTTCCTTAGAACGAGCTGGACCAAATAGGATCCTCCGCCGTCACCACCAGTAGCCTGAATCAGCAACTCCTCTCCAGATGGTCGCGGAATGAATTGAATGGAATCTTCTCGAAGGGTGAGACTTAGAAGATTTAAATGCAGTTCTTTCGGAACTGGAATGCGTTGCCCGTCCCATTCCAATTCTATTGAGACCAGCGTTTTAAGCATCGGCCAACCATCCAGCATTTTGGGACTCGATCCGTCTGTTCCAAGAATTGTGGTTCCATCGATGGTTGCTGGCCCGCGAGCCCCGGCGTCTCCTCCTTTGACGTCGTGTTTCGAGAAATCGTAAAGTCGCTGGTGCATCACAACTTTGATGGAATGCCCGGCGACACCCTCGCTGTAGTGCACGATCTGTTCGAAGCGCACGGTCCCCTCAGCGAAAGCGATTGGTGGGCTCAGTAGAAACAGCAGCGGCAGTAGCTTTGTCATTTTGATGGCATCGGCGGCGTCCTAGCCTCTGGTTCAGTGTTTACGCTGAGTTTTCGACCGACGACAAGTTCAAAGGCTCCTTGCCTCCGCTACCTACTCCGCAAGCGCTTCACACCGCAGGCCGGGAATCAAATCAAAATGGCGACGGTTGCGGCTGAGCAGAGGGAAATTGTATTTGAGCGCAACGGCAGCGATCCAAAGATCATTCTGGCCAATAGCGCGATAGCCAGGCCTGTCTTGGATCTCCGCGCAAATGCGGGCGTAGACCATTAAAATTTCTTCGGTTTCATAGAGCGGAATGCCGATCCGCAGAAAACTCTCGACGACCTCCCTTTGATGGCCTGCGCGGAGTGCTCCATGCCAGAATTCCCCAAGAACCACCCAGCAAATCCCCAGTCTGATCCCAGGGTGAGCTTCCGCATGGCAAAGTGCCCAGGATTGCCGGCGCCACAATCCCACCAGGAAGGTGGTGTCAGCTATGGCATCCATGGATCAGATTTCGACGAGGACCTTTCATCAATGGCTTCCTCCATCCGTTCATTTCCTGCGAGGGCATCCGTGTGGTGCGTGTCCACGAAGTTGAGAAATGCGCCGAGGGTCCCTGGCTCAGGAACAATCCTTCGGACGACTTGCGAAAATGACTCGCGCCCATTGCGTTTCCACGCCTTGAGCCGATTGTAAGCTTGCTCGTCTAATGTTATTGTTTTCACGCTTCGTGTATACACGAATAGCCACACAAAGTCGAGGGAGAACTATGCTATTGCCTGGGGAGTTTCGGAATCCTGCCTGCAGTTTCGTATAATCACGGGCAGATGTCTGTGCTAGTCCCTGCACCTTTAGGCCCGCCGCCGGCATGCCCGGCTCGTTAGGTAAACGGGTAGGAGCCGAGGATTTTTACCAGGGTGCAGTGGGACTGGAGCTCGGTGAGGGCTTCGGCGACGCGGGGGGTTTGGGGGTGGCCTTCGAGGTCGACGAAGAAAAAGTATTCCCAGGCTTTTTGCTTGGAGGGACGGCTTTCGATTTTGCTGAGGCTGATATTTAGACGATGGAATGGCTGGAGAGCGGAGAACAATGCGCCTGCTTCGTCTTTGATCGCGAACATGATCGATGTGCGATCTGCACCGGTTGGTGGACTCGGTTTGTGGCCGATCACCAGGAAGCGGGTGGTGTTGTGGGGATTATCCTGAATGGATTTCACGAGGATATTTAATCCGTAAACTTCTGCAGCAAGCGCTCCTGAGACTGCGGCGGAGTCTGTGGGGGATGCGGCGGCCAGTTCGGCGGCGCGGGTGGTGCTGGAGACTTCGATCCACTCGGCATGCGGTAGATGCTGGTGCAGCCATTCGCGGCATTGTCCGAAGGCTTGCGGATGCGAGAAAATGCGTTTCACAGCATCTATCGTCGTTTTGCCGATGAGGTTGTGCTCGATTTTTAAAAGCACTTGCGCGCAGATTGACAGGTTGGAATCCATGAACACATCGAGCGTGTGGTTCACTGCGCCTTCAGTGGAATTTTCGACGGGTACGACGCCGTAATCCGCGTGGCCACGTTGCACGTCCAGGAAGACATCGGGGATGGAGGGCTGCGGCGAATAATGCACGCTGGCTCCGAATTTCTGCCGGGCGGCCTGATGGGTCCATGTGGCTTCGGGACCAAGGTAGGCGATGCGCAGGTCTTTTTCAAGGGCGAGCGAGGCGGACATGATCTCGCGGTAAATGGCGCGCACGGAATGTGCGGGCAAGCGTCCCTGGTTTTTTTCGACGAGTGAGCGCAGCAGTGTTTCCTCGCGCTCGGGTGCGTAGATCTCCTGACCGTTGGTTTTTTTGATGCTGCCGATTTCGTGCGCGATCTCGGCGCGTTCGTTGAGCAGCTCGAGCAGCTTGACGTCGATGGCATCAATCTTCGCTCTGTGGGCGTCGAGGCTCATGGCTCTTCAGGCGCGGCGGGTTCGGGTTCAGGTTCAGGAACCGTCTGGGCGGGTTCGGCGTCCAGCGGAAGTTCGCCTTCGTTGGCTTGCTTGGGCGGGGTGGCGGTGGGGAGTTTGATTTGTCGAAGCTCGGAGGAATTGGGCAACTCGTCGAGTGTCTTGAGGCCGAAGTGCTCAAGGAAATTGTGCGTGGTTTCGTAGAGGAGGGGTTTGCCGGGGATGTCGGCGCGTCCGGCGATTTTTACCAATGCGCGATCCAGCAAAGTTTGCATGACGCCGTCGACGCCGACTCCGCGCACGGCTTCGATATCGGCGCGGGTGATGGGCTGGCGGTAAGCGATGATTGCGAGTGTCTCCAATGCGGGCGCACTGAGCCTTGCCGGCCGGGCTTCGGGGAAAAGTTGGCGCACCCAGATTGCGAGATCCGATGAGCTGACGACCTGCCATCCGCTGGCGCTCTCGACGATGCCGAATCCGCGCTCGAGCTCAACGTATTCCGCAGAGAGGGCGACGATGATTTGTTCGATCTCGTTGGACTTGGTTTTTGCCAGCGCGGCCATGCCTTCGTTCTCGGGGTCCATATCCGCAGCGGAGCGGAGCGCGGCCACCATCTCGCGGGTGGAGAGTGGTTTTTGCGAGGCGAACAAAAGTGCTTCTATGATTTGCTTCAGCATCGGGATGGTGCGGGGATTGTTTCGAGGAGGGTGGCTGGTTGTCGAGTGGAAATGCGCTTCACGAAACGCGCAGAATGAAGATCTCTCCGAAGTTCAGGTCCTGGGTGACGCGCAGTTGCTTGAGGCGGATGAGTTCCAGCATCGCGAGGAATGTGACCACGATTTCAGTGCGCGATGCGGCGTCTTTGAAAAAATCGGTGAACCGGATGGACTGGCCCTCGACGGTCGTGGTGAGGATGAAATCGAGTTTGTCGGAGACGCTGTAGTTTTCCTCAAAAATTTCACGCAGGTCTTCGGGCTGGTCGAGTTTTTTGAGGACTTTCTGGAAGGCATTGATGAGATCAAAAATGCCGACTTCACCTGCGAGGAGCGGCGCTTCGTCGAATTCAGGCTTCTCCGGGATCCGTCCGTAAAGGCGCTCCTGGAAAAGCTCGCGCTCTTTAAGTTTCTCCGCGACGTCTTTGAACTTTTTGTATTCGAGGAGCTGGCGGATGAGTTCCCAGCGCGGGTCATCGTCATCGGTCTCGGCGTCGGGCGGCTGCTGGCTGACGGGAAGGAGGCTGCGGCTTTTGATGTAGATGAGATTTGCCGCCATGACGACAAATTCACCAGCCACGTCGATATCAAGAATTTTGAATGCTTCGAGGTATTCGAGGTATTGTTTGGTGATGCGTTCGAGTGAGATGTCGTAGATATCGACTTCGTCCTGCTTGATGAGATAGAGGAGGAGGTCGAGCGGACCTTCAAAAACTTCGAGCTTAACTTTGTAGTCGGCAGGCATGAGTTACACGAGGGGGGTCCAGCCGGTAGCTTCGGTGATGGTGGAAATATCGACCACCTGGTTGCAGGTTTTGATCAGATCTGCAAAGACCTCAATCTGGAGCATTGCGTCGCGCAGCGAAGTGCCGTCTTTTGAATTGAGGGATACCGGAAACCAGACATGCGCGCCTGTCAATGCTTTCGGCAGAGTCATTTCTATGAGCCGTCCGAGGTCGCTGATATCGAGGTGCAGGTGTCGATCCAGATTACTGCTGCGGTGGAGGCGATTCCTCGGTTTTTTAAAGTAGGCACTCCACATTGCTGACTCGTCATCGCTCATGTAGGGCATGCGCAGGGAGACAGAGTTGAGGCCGTGTGTGCGGAGAAAGAATGCCAGCATTTGCTCTGTGGCGAGCTTGCTGAGGCCGTATTCGTTATCGGGGAATGCGGGGGTCTCTTCGCTCAGAGGTAATGTGGATGCACGGACTTCTGCAAACGGGTCCAGCGGTCCAAAGGCCTGAATGCTGCTGGTGAAATAAAATTCCCGGATTCCTGCCTCCACGGTGGCGCGGAGCAGGTTCATGTTCATGGTGAGATTCTCGCTGTATACACGCTGAGCTGGTCCACGGCCGATATTGGGATGGTTTCCGAAATGGATCACTGCATCCACATTTTCCACAAGCTTGTAGCAGTCCAGCGGGTTGAGCAGGTCGGCAATGGTGACAGGAAATTCGCGATCCATCGCAAAGCGCAAATCCGTGGCATGCATATCAAATCCGGCGCTGATAAGGTGCTTGGTGACTCGACTCCCGACCCTGCCTGCCGCACCTGTGATCAAATATTTTTTTGCCATACCCAGCGGTCTACTCTGATCCTAGAAAAGCTGCAAGTGGACTTGTCGGGGAGGCGTGATTTAGTGGGTCGCCGAGGCCCATTTCCCATGCCGCGCGTCCCGCATCCACCGCTGCGCGGAATGCCTGGGCCATGCGCACTGGCTCGCTGGCGATGGCGATGGCGGTATTCACCAGCACTGCGTCGGCTCCCAATTCCATGGCAAATGCGGCGTGGCTCGGCGCTCCGATGCCGGCGTCCACGATGACAGGGACTTGTGCCTGGGCGATGATGATTTCGATTTGCGCGCGGGTTTCGATGCCGCGATTGCTGCCGATGGGCGAACCCAGCGGCATGACAGTAGCGACTCCTACATCTTGCAGCCGCTTGGCGAGGACGGGGTCGGCATTGATGTAAGGCAGCACGGTGAATCCTTCTTTCACGAGAACTTCTGCGGCTGCCAGTGTCTCGATGGGATCGGGCAGGAGGTAATGGGGATCGGGGTGAATCTCCAGCTTCACCCAATTGGGAAGTCCTGCGGCGACGGCGAGGCGGGCGAGTCGCACGGCCTCATCGGCATTCATTGCGCCGCTGGTATTGGGTAGAAGCAGGTAGCGGTCGCGATCAATGAAATCGAGGATATTGGCAAAAGGGTCACTTTTTCCTGAAAGATCCGCCCGCCGCAATGCCACGGTGACGATCTCTGTGCCGCTGGCATCCAGAGCATCGCGCATGGATTCGTTGGAGGAAAATTTGCCGGTGCCTGTGAGGAGGCGCGACTCGAATGTGCGGTCGCCAATGGTGAGTGATGTGCGGGAGAGTTTCAGAGAGCCGGAAGGATCGGGGGATCAGGATGCGGGCTGGCGGCGCTTGAGGGTCATGCGCTTGATCCGTGCGTCGTCGTTCGGGCTCACGCATTGGACTTCGGGATCGTCCTGGAAGACGTTGTGGACGATGCGTCTCTCGTAGGAGTTCATGGCATCGAGGCGGACTGGGATGCCGGTTGCGCGCACGCTCTCAGACATTTTCTGCACTTTAGCGACCAGCGCGTCGCGGCGCATGGCGCGGTAGTGGTTGATGTCGATTTGCACACGCGGGGCACTTTTATCCTCGGCAAAAAGGAGACGGTTGAGGAGGTATTGGATCTGCTCCATGGTCTCGCCATCGTGGCCGATGAGCCTCTCGGATTCGCTGCTGAGCACCTGCAAAAAGATCCCGGCCTCCGTTTGGCTTTCTTCGATTTCACATATGAAACCGAGGTAGCCCAACAGGGTGTCCAGTAGCTCTTTGGGTGATTGAATCATCAGGGTCGTTTATTTTTTCGTTTGCGCTTTGCGCCGGGACCGACGGGCGCGTTTTCAGCCGGTTTGACTTTGGTCATTGCAGGCAACGGCTTGTCCCGCGTGAGATAGAGCTGCACGACGGAAAATAAGTTTTGCACAGTCCAGTACAACGCCAGCGCTGATGCGAAGTTATAGCAGAAAATCAGGAAGATCAACGGCATAAACATGAAGATGCGCTGCTGGACCGCATCACCGGTTTTGGGCGTGATCTTCATTTGCCAAAGCATCGTCGCCGCCATCACGAGCGGGAGAATATTCACCGGCACGGTGTCGAAGAGGCGGAAAATTGTGTCGGGTTGTGAGAGATCGTCGACCCACAGGAAGCGCGAATTGCGCAGCTCCACCGCCGTGCCGAGCATCGAATAGAAGCCGAAGAAAATGGGGATCTGCACGAGCATCGGGAGGCAGCCGCCGAAGGGATTCACGCCGTAATCTTTGTAGAGCTTCATGAGCTCCTGATTCATTTTGGTCGGGTCGTCTTTGTATTTGGCGCGCAGTTCGGTCATCTTCGGCGAGAGCGCGGCCATCTTGCGCATCGACTTGGTAGCCTTGTTTTGCAGAGGCCAGAGTAGCGATTTGATAACGAGCGTGAGGATGATGATAGCGACCGCGTAGAGGCCCACGACACTCTGGATGGCGTTCATGCTGTTGAGCAGGGTGATGCTCACGATTTTGAACATGCCGTAGCGCATGATATCGTCCTGGTTGGCTTCGAAGCGGCTTAACCAGCGGTATTTCTTAGGTCCGGTGTAGATCTCAAAGGTGTGTTCCAATGTGGCGCCGGGGGCCAACTCGACAGCGGTCATCGCAATGGCACCCTCGATGCCCGGACGCGTCGAACCTTCGGCCAGACCTGGAACATCGAAGCGCTGGGCCCATGCACCGATCGCGGACTCCGCCTGCGTGGGCGTCAGGATCGTGGTAAAATATTGGCTTTGCACCGCTACCCATCGACTGCTCGGGTCCTGCTCAAGGAAGGAGTCACGCGCTGGGCGGGTCTGGATGCCGATGACCGGAATATTGCCCGCGCGGAACCAGTTGACATCAATGAATTTGGTTTTGTCTGACCGATTGTGACTGAAGCCAGTGTAAGTTATGAGGTCCTTGTCATGCACTGGCACAATGCTGCCTGCGCTGATGTAGTAGCCGGGGATTTTGACGGGCACGTCCGAGACGTTGCGGAAATTCACGCGGAGCTGTGTTACAAAACGGCGTTCGTTTTCTGCTTCTGCCTCGGGGAGGGTGAAGGTTTTGCTGACTTCCAGTTTATCGAGATCGCTTCGCTCAAAAATGACCGAGTTTCCCTCACGACGCATCGAATAATCGGTGATGCCAAATTGCTCGGGTGCCATGGCAAGATCACCGATCGGAGCCGTGCGGTGTTCATTGAGAATGATGCGCTCATCCTCCTCGGCCTCGTGCTCGGTGAGGCGCACATCACGCAGTCCGCCACCGCGCGAAGTGAAGCGAAGCTCCATTGCATCGCTGGTGATGGTGAGTTCCTCGGCGGGTGTAGCAGCGTCCGGGGTGGTGTCGCCGAGCTGCGGGGCCACGAGAGTCGGCGTGGATTCAGCGATCAGCGAGGGCGGCGCCGACGTGGAAGCGGCGTCCGATGACACAAGAGAAGGCGTGCTGGTGGGAGCGGGGGTTGTTGCTGCTTCTTCTTGTGCGGCTCGTTCGGCGGCTGCGGCAGCTCGCGCGCGGTTTTGCTCTGCAATCGCTTCGCCATAGGTTTTTTGGTAATACCATTGCCACGCGAAGAGGGCCACAACACAGAGGCCGATAGAAATCCAAGCTTTACGATCCATGAAATTATTGTGCTCCCGCAGGAGCGGACGGAAGCAGTCCGGCTTTGGTTAAAAGATAGCGCACTTCGTTGCGAAGTGCCGCAAACTGCGCGGTGGCAGCTTGGCGTTTTGCCACCAACACGAGGTGGCAAGGGTTTGAAATGTTTGGAAGTAGCTCTCGCATGATTTCGCGCAACCTGCGGCGTGTGCGGTTCCGCTCATGGGCCGCTCCCACCCGCTTTGATGTCACAATGCCCAGCCGTGTCGCGGGTCCGGTGGCTGGCGCATCAGTGGCAGGAAGAACACCCAGAATGACCATTCTTCCTTTGAAAGAGGCACCGCGATCACGAACCTGATGGAATTCGTGCGATGTCCTCAGGCGGACCGCTTTGCGAAACAGCAATCGCGGACCTTGCTCAGGCACGGGGTGCGAATGCTGATCGACGGAGTCCGCCACGATTCAAGCACGATCAGGTCTGGCGATGGCGGGCGTAATGGATCTCCACGCCTTTCGGCACGAGGCGTTTACGTCCACGCTGACGGCGGCGTGCAATGATGTCGCGTCCGCTTTTCGTTTTCATGCGCGCACGGAAGCCGTGCTGGTGCTTGCGGGTGCGTTTGGATGGTTGGTAAGTTCTTTTCATCTCAGGGTCTCTGGTTACGTGGAGGGCGAATCTTATTGCTGATTGGACACTTGTCAACTACGGAGAATGAATTCATTTTGCGGGAAATTTAGCTGCGGCAGAAAAAATCTTTCGCGCAAAGATCCCAAAGCATGCCAATCGAACAATGGACATCACGAACCCAAAAGTCCTCAAGCTGAAAGGCATTCTGTTCCTGCTCCTTGGCGTGCTGAGCGGCGGAATGCTGCTTGCCATGGCTCCTGACTGGAAGGTGCTGGTTCTTCTGGTGATCTGTATTTGGGCCTTCGCCCGGTTTTACTATTTTGCGTTTTATGTCCTGCACCATTACGCGGATCCAAATTTTCGGTACTCCGGATTGTTGGATTTGATCAGGTATTTGATGAGGGCGAAGCGCCCGTGAGTGCGAAAACAGCTGTATCAGTCATCCATCCC
>JBGTCP010000192.1:0-3092 GCA_041748815.1 Chthoniobacterales bacterium | reverse complement strand
CTGCAGCACTCTCCATAGTGCGCGGCCCGATATGAATAAAGAGATCTCCAAAACCGCACACATGGAACGCATTGTCAGCCTTTGCAAAAGGCGCGGATTTATCTTCCAATCCAGTGAAATCTATGGAGGTCTGAATGGTTGCTGGGATTACGGCCCGCTCGGCGTTGAACTCAAGCGGAATTTAAAAGATTACTGGTGGCGCTGCATGACTCAGGAACGCGACGACATCGTCGGCATGGATGGCTCGATCCTCATGAACCGCAACGTCTGGAAAGCCAGCGGCCACGAGGCCACATTCTGTGATCCCATGGTGGATTGCCGGAGCTGCAAAGCGCGTCATCGCGATGATCAGCTGCCCGATAAGGATGGCGAAAAATATTGCCCGAATTGCGGAAGCCGCGATCTCACCGAAGCGCGTGCATTCAACCTCATGTTCAAGACCTACGTCGGCGCGACGGAGGACGAATCCTCGATCACCTATCTCCGTCCGGAGACCGCACAGGCGATGTTTGTGCAGTTCAAAAACATCCTGGATACCTCGCGCAAAAAACTGCCCTTCGGTATCGCGCAGGTCGGCAAGGCGTTCCGCAATGAGATCAATCCCCGCAATTTCACTTTCCGCTCGCGCGAGTTTGAGCAGATGGAAGTGGAGTATTTTTGCAGGCCCGAAGACGGCAAGCGACTGCTGGACGAATGGCTGGAAGAGCGGTTGAAGTTTTACGAAAACATCGGACTTCCCCGGGAGACGCTGCATGTGTTGGACGTGCCGGAGGCGGATCGTGCGTTCTATTCCAAGGGCACTTATGACATCGAGTATGAATTCCCGTTTGGAGTCCAGGAGCTTGAAGGTGTTGCTTACCGCACAGATTACGATCTCACGCAGCATCAAAATGCCAGCGGTAAATCGTTGGAATATTTTGATGAGGAAACGAAGGAGCGGTTTATTCCTCACGTGGTTGAGCCCAGTGCAGGTGTGGATCGCACCGTCCTGGCGCTGATCTGCCAGGCTTACGATGAGGAAACCGTCGTTGATGAAAAGGGTAAGGAAGAGACCCGCACCGTCATGCGTTTTCATCCGCGCATGGCCCCGGTCAAAGCCGGCGTGTTTCCGCTCCTGAAAAATAAACCCGAACTTGTCGCAAAGGCGCGCGAGGTGCAGGCGATCTTACGTCCGCACATGCGTGTATTTTATGATGAGTCTGGCGCCATTGGCCGCCGCTACCGGCGTCAGGATGAAGCAGGCACGCCATTCTGTGTGACGATTGATTTTGATACTCTGGGCGAAAATGCTCCCGAGACGAAAGACACAGTGACCGTGCGCGAGCGCGACTCCATGGCGCAGCATCGCATCCCAGTGGCCGAGCTTCTCAATTGGCTCTCAGAGCGGGTGCGCTAAGGCAGCGTCACGATCACAAACCACGCAGTCATTGCAATGGCAATGGCCAGCTTGCTGATAGATGCTGCAGCGGTGCCGATGAATGTGCCCACGCTGCTTTTCCCTGCTGCGATGAGTCGCTTGCCGTGAATCAGCTCACCTGCCACCACGCCAACGAGCGGGCCCAGCAAAATCCCGGGTAAGCCAAAGAACATTCCCACAATCGCGCCCAGGATCCCGCCAATGATCCCCCATTTACCGGCACCGAAATATTTTGCGCCCGCTGCACTCGCTACAAAATCGATCACATATGACACGATCAGGAGCGCAAATAAAATGGCCAGCGAGGTCCAAGAAAGACCGGTTTCCGGCCCCACGACAAGACGGTGTGCCAACGCAGCAAGGAAGATAATCGACGTCCCCGGAATCAGCGGCAACACACACCCCGCGATGCCAAGCAGCATCAGCAAAAGACAACATAACCACCAAATCCATTCCATGCAGGAATTCTAATGCAGGATTGCATGAGTGTATCGAAAAATTTGCTTCGAGCTTTTCAGTCGCCCCATAGTATCTGTCCCGAAAGCCTTCGGGACACAGTTGTAGCTGCGACATTCCTGTCGCAGTGGAATGCGGTGGCCTGCGATCTGGAGATCGCAGCTACTTAGCGGAATGCTAAAGTGGCACTCTATGTAGCTGCGACATTCCTGTCGCAGTAGAATCCCCAGCCCATACAACAAGAGCGTGCTATTACCGTAAAAAGCCCTTCGCCACGTTGCCCCTATTCCTATCATTCCAAAAACACTTGCTTGTCATCGCCATGACTCCGTTGCAATGTCCACGCTTCCATGATTGGCATTATCAATTACGACAGCGGAAATCTCCGCAGTGTGAGCAAAGCTTTTGAGAAAGTCGGCGCGCAAGTGCGCCTGGTCGAAGATTCTCATGGAATGGAGGGCCTGAATGCAATCGTGCTGCCCGGCGTTGGATCCTTCGGGGACTCTGTGCGCGGATTGCAGGACCGCGGACTCTGGGAGCCACTCAAAAACTGGATCAGTGAAGGGAAGCCGTTTTTCGGAATTTGCCTCGGTTACCAATTGCTCTTCGAATCCAGTGAGGAATCGCCAGGTGTGGATGGCTTCGGGATTTTCCCCGGCAAAGTGGTGCACTTTAAAAAACAGGCAGGACGCAAAATTCCGCAAATGGGCTGGAATACCATCGACCGGGTCGATGCGGATTCCGCCCAGTGGACCGGACTTCCCGAGGAAGCCTACTTTTTCTTCGTGCACTCGTATTTTCCGGAACCAGCCAGTGCCTCGATCATTGCCTCACGCTGTGATTACGACGGAGAGAATTTCGCCGCCAGCATCGAGAGCGGACGCTTGGTGGCAACTCAGTTTCACCCCGAAAAAAGCCAGGCAAACGGGCTTCGCCTCATTGAGAATTTTGTGAACGCTTTATGATTTTATTACCTGCGATTGATTTGATGGATGGTCAGGTCGTGCGACTGCGTCAGGGTCGTGCCGAGGACAAAGTGGTTTACTCCAATGATCCCGCTGCCTTCGCGAAGAAGTGGCAGGACGAGGGCGGGCATTATTTGCATGTGGTGGATTTGGATGCCGCATTCACCGGCGAGCAGAAGAACCTCAAATCCGTCGAAGCGATTGTTGCAGCGCTTGAAATTCCCTGCGAATTGGGTGGGGGAATCCGCGATGCT
>JBGTCP010000191.1:0-2079 GCA_041748815.1 Chthoniobacterales bacterium | reverse complement strand
ACGCGAGACCTGCACTCCGGGATGCTCATTCAGAACCGCCTCCACTTCCTCCGGGAAACATTTCAGCCCACCCACATTGATCACGGATGAAGATCTGCCGGTGAGAAACAAGTCGCCATCGGCATCCATCCGCGCAAGATCTCCTGTACAAAACCAACCATCCTGCAAAATATCCTCGCGGGTTTTCCACGGAGCCAAATAGGCATCGCAGATCCCGGGACCGCGGATGAAGAGTTCTCCGACTTCGCCCTTTGCTTTTCGAAGTGAGATTTCAAAATCCGGCTGTGGGCGTCCGATGGATTCGGGCTTGGTGGATGCGCTTGCGAGATTGATGCATGGCAAGCCGGCTTCGATGATGCCGAACGCCTGGACGAGCGGGACGTGGAAGCGGCTTTGGAATTCTTCTGCAGTTGCGGCAGGTAGTGCACTTGCGGTGGAAACGGCAAGGCGCAGTGACGGCCATGGGAGGTTGGAAGATTCTGCGGCGAGCAGTCGGTGATGGAAGGGCGCGCCATAGACCACTGTTGCGTTGTGTTGGCGTGTGGCAGCCAAAAGATCGGCGGCGAGATGCGAGGGGGCGAGCACGGTGGTTGCTCCGTGCCAGAGGTAGAGAATGATCGAAACCGCAAAGTGATGCGCCATCGGCAGGATCCACAATACACGGTCACTCGGACCGATTTGCAATCCGGCATTCGCGGCGCGGATGCGGGCAAGCAGTGTTTCATGCGACAGCACCACACCTTTGCTGGTGCCCGTGGTGCCGGAACTGAAGCGAACGAACGCAGGATTGAGTGCTGCAAAATTTTCTTCCGTGAATGCCTGAGGCTTCGCTTCCGGACGGCTCCACACTTTTGCGGCGATGCCTCGGGCGTTGAGTGACTGGTGAGTCGTTCCCGGTTCGTCCCAGGTGTTGTGGCCGCAGGTGATGACGGCATCGAGGGCGGTGAGGGCGGCGAGGGCCAGGCGTTCGCGATGAGTGAGTTCGCTGGCGATCGGGATCACGCAACTGCCAGCGCGCAGCAGCGCGAGCGCGAGTGCGATGTGCTCAACGCCATCTTTGCAATAAAGGCCAGTCCTTGCGGACTGAGCCGGGATCGCATCAGCGAGTGCATCGACCATGGCGGCCAGTTCGCCGTAGGTGACCGTGGTGTTGCCCGTGATGATTGCGGGATGAGCCAAGTCGGCGCGCTTAAAAATTTCCTCACAAATATTCATCGATTTGGGAATGCATCGCGCACCCTTCGCACTTCGGCAGCATCAACCTCGCCGCTCAGGGAAAGCGCGGCTGCGATGCCCGCCGCCTCGCCGGTAGCAAGGCAAGTGCCGATCACGCGGAGCGAGGCTTGTGCGCTGTGAGTACTGGAGATAGCACGTCCGGCGACGAAAAGATTCTCGATATCGATGGATTGCAATGCGCCTAACGGGATTTCACAGGGGCGGCTATTCTCCGGAAAGCGGAGCTGAACTCCGGTTGCTTTTTCGTGGAGTTCCATCGGCCAGGATGCGACTGCGACGCTGTCCTCGAACTCTGCACTTTGTAAAATATCCTCGTCCTGGATCTGGTAGCGTCCGACCAGTCTGCGGCTCTCGCGCACGCCGGCGCGTGTGGGGAATGCGCCGATGAATGCGTGTTGGAATCCCGGTGCATCGGCTTTGAGGTAGCGGGTGACTTCGATGGCGACCTTGCGTCCGAGCATTTCCAATCCGCCAAGGCATCGGGTATTGAGCGGATCGTATGCCTCCGCGTCGGAACTGCCTTCCAGATCGATGGTGGCGAAGACGAGTCCGGGTTGGCCATTCGTCCTGAAGGTGGTGCCTAGTGCTGCCGGGGAAAGATTTCCCGCCCGCACTCCCTGCACAAGGCGCTTAGCCAATGCGAGGCGGCCGTTGTCCGCAAGCACGGAGGTGTCGACAGATTGCAGGGCAAAAATGTAGGCGGGACGCTGGAGGCGTTCGGTGCTTTCCTGTTCCCATGCCGCGCCTGCCATGAATGCACCGACCGCATCACCACTGGCATCGATGACCGCACGTGGCTCGATTATTTCGTGGCTGCCGCGTGAGCAGACTTTCACAGAATGA
>JBGTCP010000190.1:0-3789 GCA_041748815.1 Chthoniobacterales bacterium | reverse complement strand
TTTGTTTTGCCTATCTCCTGCGCGCCGTTTGTCCCAGCTTCAAGCAGGCCAATCTTCCCCCACTGCAGCTCATTCTGCCGCAGACGAAACCTATTTTGACGCCGCATATCATATGTTTGTATCGCGAGCTGATCGGACCACCGGTCGCGAATGTGACTTTGTCTCTGGCTGAGCTTATTGAACTAAGCGAGTTTCTGCACCACCGCCCGGACTTGGTGAAGCCATCGGCCCACCCCTACATCCTGAAGTTACGAAAGTCGCTCACTCTCTACGTGCGGGTAGCCCGAAGGCTGAACGGATACAAACTGTAAAAATGGGGCGGATGTGTCAGCCGGCCACTTCACACCAGTTCAAAGCCATAGCCTGACGAGTTGTCTTGATGTCAAAACTCTTAAAACAAAAAAACATGACAACATCATACCAAGCAACCACATCATCGCAAAAATGGAACTCTCAGCCTACATACTCGTCGCAGCGGGAGCAGGTTTTGGATGAGTGTCCCAAGCGATATTTTTACCAGTATATGATCCCAGGCGGCTGGGACAGAGCGGCGCCTTCTTTGGTCCAGACCGCTTACCACCTCAAGCAACTCACTACCGAGGATATGTACCTCGGGGAGGTCGTTCATCGGAGGATTCGAAAAATCCTGGAAGAAGCAGCTGCTGGTGAAGTTCCAAATCTGCATACTCACATTTTAACTGCTAAGTCTGAGTTCCGCATACCGGTCGCGTGGGGATCGGTTTTGCCTCTGGAGTCACTGATCCCCGGTCGGCCGAAGTTCATCTGCCAGCAGCGAGGGACCGAGCCAAATCCGCACAAGGTTGCAGAGTGTTTGACCAAAATTGAAGCATGCCTTCACACTTTCATGGCGATGCCGCAGGTGCTAGAGTTACTATCGAATCCGCAGACCCTCCTCCTCGAATTCTTGGATCCCAAGCGACCTTTCTTTGGACACGAGCTCGGGGTGCCGGCTTACTTGAAACTGGATGCCGTGTCACGGCACACAGCAGAGTTTCGGATTTGGGACTGGAAGACTGGCTCGGAGTCATCCTCTCACAGGACGAAAGGGCTGATGTACGAGATCTTCCTCCGAAGACGTCTTGGACTCTCCGAGAATGTTTCGATCCGGGTGCACTACGTCTATTTGAATTCAGGGGTGACCAAAATCTTCACCTACGATGATGAGGAGCGGGCTGATCGATTGGTCAGCATCAGCGAGGCATTCGGCGAGTTTGAGCGGCTTGCCCGAAAGGCAGAAGCGGCACCGGACCCTGCGGCGGTCTTTCGCTCGTTCCCGGGAAAGCAATGTCGTCAATGTCCATTCCAATTTATCTGTCCCGACTTCGTAAAGGAGGGACGATGAGAAGTTCAACCAGTTTTTCTCGCGAGCAGGATGCCAAGCTCAGCTGTCCCCGGCGGTTCAAATTTCGCTACTTGGATGAAGATCCAGATGGGCGTCTGACAAAATTTCGCCGCTTGATGTCCGTAAGGGAATTGGGGGGGCACGTTGTGCACATGGCCTTGGCCGGTATGGTCAAGCGGGTGGCTGCAGGGTCACGTGTGTCCGAGGAATTCTCAATCATCGAGGAGGCTGTCAAATCCTTCAAGAGCATCGTGGCCCATTCCCTGGCTTGTGAGCCGGGCGAACTGCTTGGCACACTGCAACTTGCGGAAACTCACAATGCAGTGGATGCCACGGATGACATCAAACATTGGCTGGAGATCATACCGGTGTGTGTGGAAAACGGGCTGCGGGTCGCTCTTGAATTCAACCTGCGCAGTGACTCATCCGAGTATCGACTTGAAGCAGAGAAACGGGGGCGACTTTGGAAAAACGGACGAGAGCATCGCTTTGTAATCGACGTTCTCGTTTCTCAACCACATGCGGTACAAGTGATCGACTGGAAATGCCATTCCATCCGCGACGAAGATCTCCATCAGGTCTCCACCTACCAGCAATATCTCATGGAGAAAGAGAATGTGCCAAATAGTAAAGTCTACGGGTTCGCTGTTGACCTCCTCCGGGAGCGGGTACACGAGTGGCATTACCGGCCCATCGGACGCTTGCGGACCAAGCGCTTTTCCATGCGATCCACCCTTGGAATTTCAGCCCCGGCCCAGCGCAATGATTATGCGCCGCATCCCTCCGCTGCGGCGTGCAGCATCTGTCCTTTTGCTGCCATCTGTGAGCATGCGGTCCTCCCTCCCCCCTCCTCCTCATCAACTGAAGCTACGCTTCATCCATAAATGTCCGCTGCTGACCAACGAGAAAATCATCACTCATTCCGTCAACCACCCACTCACTCAGCTATATGAAACCAAAGCTAACTTTCGCCTATTCTTCCGCAGACGACGTCATTGTCCTACACCCGAATCCCGCGCTGAAAAGGATTGTGGCTGGATTGCACACCACCATTGACGCGTTCATGCATGATCCCGAAGTCAGGCGCGTCGCAGAACGCGAGGATGAGGAGATTTTGCGAGAATGGGAGATCGCGGCTAGAGCAATTTCCAAAATCGCTAATGCAAAGTCCGCCACTATCACTATCTCGCCATTGGAAGCACACCTTCTGATTGTGTTGGCCTGCGCAACAGCAGTCCATGAGCACCGGGCTTCGCGGTCTACCGGAGACCTCAGGTCGTTGCTGATGGGCTTCGCTCAATTCACTCCCTGCGTCTTGGAGCGCGGTGACTGGCCTGATCCGTCCACGCTTGATATCAACCATCTTCCTGTGCACTTATACAGGTGGTTCGAAGAGATCCGGACCTCTGCTGAGGCACATGCGGATCCCATTCTGCCCATGATTGTGGCTCTGCAAATGCATGAGTATCTTTCGCCTCGGCGTGGATTCGATGCCGGACTTGATCATCTGTTGGGCGAACTGGCCGCCGTCACAGAAACGCTCCGGTACAGTTTAGGTTGTATCCAGGAGGATGAGGTGGACTTCTCAAATGACACTAGTCATTCAGACTTCAACGTAAACCACCAATACATTCCGGGCTCCGACTTGATCGAGATCCGGGCAACTGAAGCAGTGCGCGGACTAATTGCCGAGATTCTCCCCTGTGTGCGGCAGTACTCCCGCTTGGAGTCGGCGCGTGAGGCTGCTGCGAGGGTTAATAGTGGTTTTCCGGCCCAGTGGGATTTGGGGGTCGACACGCTGGACGCACTTGCTTTCATTCCCACCCAATCTCTCCTGCTCTCAGATTTGGCGGTCCATCTGGCGCAGGAGATTCTCTGTCTTGCCACCCTGAATCTCGACCCCGATGACCCACTGCTTCCAAAAATGAAGCGCTGCATCGTCGTGCTGGCGCATTTGGTTCCTTGCCGGATTTCAACTCGTGAACTGCCCGCTCTGTCCGAAGTGCGAATCGCTCGGCAAATGCCTCAGGACGTGCGATCAACCTACGAGCATCTCAACCGCTCTGACGCTGAGCAAACAAGGATACCCTTGCTGCAGGCCTTCAGGCTCAGCGAGTATTTAGTATCATCGGTTAGAACAAACCATATGGCTGTGCGACAACTCACCCGGGAACTTTTAGAGAAAACTAACCATTTTCGCGTGGTGTGCCGCCGACTCTGCATGCCGCTCAGCGAGCTGGGCACCACCTAAGCGCGTTGCATTTTCATCATAGAAACTCTGCCATTTTAACGGTCCTTCAAACCAGATCTAAATACACTTTAGAAAGTCTTCGTTACGATTGATTGTATATTAAGGACTACTCGATAAATGTAATTATGTTGCAGTATAGTTTTGTAACTTTGGTGAAATCGATGATCAACCTCTG
>JBGTCP010000189.1:0-2972 GCA_041748815.1 Chthoniobacterales bacterium | reverse complement strand
GTCGCGCAGCCCTTCGATCAAGCCAACGCTGCAAATCTTCTTCCAGCCCCTTCAATATTTGGCTGGCGGGCAGATCGGGACGACTCATCGCCTGCTGCATGCGCCCATAGAATATACGGTTCACTTCGTCAGCTCCCGGTGCATAGAGCATCGTCTGTGCGGCTCCTTTCTCCATTGTCTCCGGGAAGAATCGCATCGACTCCGGTGGACGCAACGCGAGGAACTCCGAACCGAAGGCCAGGTCCCGGTAGACCGGCACGTTGCGCCCTCCGAGCATCGCGAGCGCCGCACCTTTTCGCGACGCATAGAATCGCACAAACTCCCGTGCCTCAACTGGATGTTTAGAGTCCCGGTAAACTGCCAGACCCGTGCCACCATGCAGCGTCACCGCCGAGACAGGTCCAGCAGGCATCGGGGCGACATCCCACTCGAAGTCAGTGCGGTCAGCGAAATCAGGCGTCGCCCATCGCCCGCTAAAATAGAAGGCAACCCGGCCATCGCGAAACAACTGGTAGGTGCCCTGCTCGTTTGCCACATCCGGCGGCACAGAAAATCCGCTGGCCTCCATGCGCCGTAAAAAGTCGATTGCCGCCTCGCTCTCCGGTGAGTTGACGGTGACCCTTGTCGGAGCGAACAAATCGTCGAATAGCGACGCCCCGTGCTGCCAAAAGGCAATGATCGGGGGCGGCATCAGCAGCGCATAGTCGGTCGGTGCGTCTGAATCTCCATTCCGGCGGGAAAGCCGCGGAGCCACGCTCTCGATCCAGTCCCAGGTAATCTGCCCGTCCGGGAACTCAACGCCCGCCGCTTCCAGCGCATCCTTGTTGTAGTAAAGAACGAACCCATGGCAATTGACTGGCAGAGAATAATAACGTCCCCCCTGCCCGAACGCCTTCTCCGGAATTGGCATCAACGAACCGCCCCCCGCAAGCTCCCGCATGTCCTCCGTGAGATCAAGCAGCACACCGCGCGACGCCCACTCGAAGCTCTGCGTCATCTCCACCATGATGACGTCGGGTGCCACGCTGCCTACCATCATCGCCTGGAGCTTCTCAGAGTAGCGCGCTCCGATCGGTAGCAAGTTAATCTTTATGTTCGGATGCTCCTTTTCAAACTCCGCAACGATTGCCCGCTCGACCTCCTCCTGCAGCACCGATCCCCAGAATGAAAACTGCAGATGCACCATCCCGTCATCCGCCCGCTTGCATCCCCAGAGAAAGATGACCGAGAGAATCAGGAAGGTGCGCAGGAGCAACATGAAAGTTGTTCGCAAACTAAATCGGCTTCATCCCTATCCGAAGTGACTTGAGACCATCATGGGAGAAGTCCAGCGGTTATCTCGAGATCCTTGAATCCGGCTGTGCCGCCCCCGTAGTTCACGTCAGCGTCCACACAGAATGCAACAAATTCGCCCGCCTTCAGCTCCGCTTCGAATGATAGCTCCGGAGTTTTCTTCTCGGACTTGTCCGTCTTGAAAAAAGCGATGGAACTACCCACCTCCTTGCCCCATGGAAAATGAACAACGTTTAAAGCGATCTGCTTATGGTGGCTGTTAAACCCTGTGTTCCCGGCTCGAACCTGAAAAGCGTAGCGGCCCGATTCCGGAGCGATGAATGCAAGTACCGGCAGATCGTTTTCGCGGGCCGAAAGCATGTTACCTTTCCAAAGCTGCATCCCTTCCGGACCATCGAACGCACCTCGCTCTTCGATCCATCCCATAGGAATCCACGCTGTGCGGCTGAGTCCGAAGCTTTCATCAAGCTTTCCGCCCTTGCGATCATCTCCCGCTTTGTAGGGCTGCGAATAGGCAGCCCAGAGATTTTGCCCATCCGCTTTATATTCATGCTCCTGCCGCCAGTGTTCGCCGGCGGTCGGCAGCACGTATGTTTCCTTTGCCACAGTTCCATCTACTGTCTTGAGCGGTGTGGCACTGGGAAGAGGTTGTGCTGCCACGGGATCTGGATAAAGCTTGAGATCCGGTGTGAGCGTTTCGGCCTGAAGCGTTCTTCCCGGACTCCCAGCTTCGGAAATCTCAAGGATAGCCTCACGAATCTGCTCCAGATAAAGAGCGTAGCCTTGCTCGTTTGGATGGGCACCATCCCGCATGATATCCTTCCAGTTGGCTCCCGCTCCCAGCTTTTCCACGACACCTGCGGCAAGTGTGATAGTGGGGATGCCGTAGAAATCAGCGACCTTTTCGTGGGAAGCTGCACCCTTGGGTAACTCACCTTTTTTGTAAGTCTCCAGTTGATCTTCGGAAATGGTTTGCAGAAAAATGATGTCCGTGGCTGGATCGGCAGTCCATATTTTCCGCACGATGCGCTCCATCGCGCGGGTGCGATCATTGGATGCGTCATTCACGGCGAACTCCACAAAGACAAGATCGGGATTGTGTGCGAGCACATCACGATCAGTGCGCGCTGCTCCGAAGTCGGAGTCCGTGCCGTTGATCCCGGCATTGATGTGCTTAATTTTTGCAGCGGGAGAGATTTCCTGCAACCATGCCGGGATGGTCTCCGAGAAGCCATTTTTACCACCACCCTTGGTGATCGATCCTCCGATCAGGACAATGGTAAAGTCGCTGCCGTTCCGCAGTTTGACAGTGGCATTCGGGATGCCTTGGCGGACCGTGAAAGGCTTGAGGGTTTCTGCTTGAGTGACTGCAACAAAAGGGAGCACAGCGGCAGCGATCAAAGGAATCAGGTTCATTGTATTAAGACAACCTTGCGGAGAGGGAGCTCCAACCGTACGAAGATATTTGCTTTGTGAGGTAGATTACTCAACTTTCACCGCAATCTCGGTCGCAAGCAGTTTGTCTGCCCAGTCTTTTTTACCAGGAGGCATTGTAAATAAGGTGAAGATAACTCCTGAGGAATCATCAGGAACGGTAAATGTTGCCTCGTGGGTCGCGTCGGCACCTGCGGTCAATTGGATTGGCTGAATGCGTTCAACGTTATGCTTGCGCTGTGTGC
>JBGTCP010000188.1:0-2031 GCA_041748815.1 Chthoniobacterales bacterium | reverse complement strand
GTCGCAAAAAGCGCCCGGATGTCCTCTTCCACTGCAAGGTCGGAGTAGGGCTGACCAATCGTGGTGCGCATGTTGGCGAGGATACGCTCACGGCTGATGGTCTCAGGGCCAACATATTGAATGCTGATTTCGCTGACAATCGGTGCCGTGACTTCCTCAATCTCGCTGAACTGAGCAAGTGCCGGCGGAGCGGGGAGCAATGTTGTGGATACCAGGACGGCAAACAAGAAGGCGGTGGATCGGCGGGAAGCGGATATTTGGAGCATATGCTATGGTTGAATGGAATTGCCCCTTTTGGACAATGGCGATACTGTTTGAAGGGAGGTGCACAAAACGTCAAGACGAGAATTTAAGGCTTCGGAACAATCCGTTGACAATTTATTTTTCTATGAAGTGCCAGCGACCACACGCAGCGGAGCGCGCGTTTATCAGATCTCTCTCGACCACGCAGCAGGGCAGGATACCTCGTGCCTTTCGGAAGCGGAGCTGGCACGGGTTGCGCGCATGCGGAGCCACACCCTGCAACAACGTGCGTTGGCAAGTCGAGTTGCGCTGCGTAAAATCCTCGCGCTCGAGACCGGCCAAGCCCCGGCTTCGATGACCATCACGTTTCTGCCAAATGGCAAACCGGTCCTCTCAGACCACGCCGTGCACTTCAGCCTGGCTCACACAGGCGGCCATGCAGCAGTCGTAGTTTCCACGCAAGGCCCCGTCGGGATCGATATCGAAAGCAGCGAAAGGGATGCGGACTTCATCGGCATCACTGCGAAGTTTTTTCACAAAGACGAAGCCCGCTGGCTGGGAACCGACCAGCGGTTGAATTTTTTCCGCCTTTGGACCTCGAAGGAAGCAGTCCTCAAATGCACCGGTGATGGCATCGCCTGCCATCTGCCGGATGTGCGCACGCTCACACTCAGCCCCGCTGGTGCCAGCATCGAATATGCAAACCGCCAATGGCAGGTGACTTTTCATAGTTCCTCGCCATCGCTGCTCACCGCCATAGTAAAAGCGTAATCCTATCAGAATGCCGTTGAGATCTACTTCGAGATGCGCGGCTCCGTTGTCAACCGGACATCAAGTTTGGCAGCACCGCGAAGTCCATCAAACTTGCCAACAGCCATGGTTCCACTATTCTGAGTCATGCTTTCTCGATCCGAAGAAGTAACCTTAATTGAAGACTATCATCTCTTCCGTGCCGACCGCAAAGAGCGCTGGTGCCAGCTGGCCAGGCATCTGGAAAACCATCCTGATGACCTGGAGATTGCTCTCGCGAATATTGACCGCTGGCTTGAACGGGGTCGCCTCCGCCCTGACCCGCTCATGGAATGGCGCCGACGCATCCACTCCGCACAATCGTCTACAGCTGCGTTCCGCTCTCTCCTTGACTACCTCGCGGCTGACAATTCCGACTCAGAACCCCTCAAAGGATGCTCGCCATTCGTGGGGATTCTTAAAGACCCGGCATGAACCTGGCCGCTCTTCAACACGTCGTTCAAGCAGCCACCGCTCTCGCGGACGATTGCCGCGTCGTTGTGCTGGGCTCAGCCTCGCTTCTTGTGAGTTTTCCCAGGCTCGGTGATGCGGGCATGCCACTGGAGACCACATTTGATGCCGATCTCTGCCCGGAGCCGGCGGATGAGCTTGTTGGCCGGATGCTCGAAAGGGCCCTTGGCGAAGACGGTCCTTTTCGTGAGCGACACGGCTACCACATCGACGTTCTTCGCACATCCATTTTTGAAACACTGCCAGATGGATGGAGAGGACGAGTCATTCCCGTGCCTGACTGTCTTTCAGCGGTCGCGCTTGACCCGCACGATCTTGCCGCTACGAAGCTTCTCGTAGGACGCCAAAAAGACCTTGCGTTGCTTCAACAACTGGTGAGCCTTGGCTTGCTGGATGCCGATACCACACAGGCACGGCTTTCTCTGATCCGCCGCGACGAGAAACAAATCGTCCGCTCAGCAGCTAATTTTCGTGCCGTTTTTAACAGCTGAGAATCTTTGGGGCCCGGACTTCCACGTCCGGTGGGCG
>JBGTCP010000187.1:0-6086 GCA_041748815.1 Chthoniobacterales bacterium | reverse complement strand
CCGTCGCCATCGGCGAGGACCCGTCGTCATTGGAGGAAGTCAACGAACCTTACCTCATTATGCAGGGTTACATTAAACGCACCCCGCAGGGCCGTGTGGCCATGGAAAAAGCATGGACCAAACTTGGCCTCACACCCACCGGAGCACGACAACCCGGCCTCTTTTCCTGACCCCGATTTATCATGCTTACGATTCGCGATCTCAAAAAATCCGTTGGTGGCCGCACGCTTTTCGAAGAGGCAGCCATGCAGATCAATTACGGCGAACGCGTCGCACTGGTCGGGCCCAACGGAGCCGGAAAATCCACACTTTTTTCGCTCATTCTCGGTGAGGACACCGCCGATACCGGAGCCATCGACCGCGACGCGTGGACGATGATCGGCTACCTGCCTCAGGAGGCCGAAGCCGTGGGCAACGAAACCGTCCTCGAAATCGCCACCGGTCGCGCTGGCGACATCACGGCTCTCGAAAAACAACTTCGCTCGATTGAACAGGACGGGGATGTGGATTCGCCAGAATACACCGAGGCCAGCATGAAATTCGAAGCGCTCAATAATCCAAAAGTCGAAGCCCGCGCCAAAAAAATGCTCGCAGGCCTGGGCTATGCCGAGACCGACTTTGCACGCCCGGCTAAGGAAATGAGCGGCGGCTGGGTTATGCGTGCCCATCTCGCCCGCCTGCTCGTGCTGGAGCCCGATTTGCTGCTGCTCGACGAGCCGACGAATCATCTCGACCTGCTCTCGCTTCTTTGGCTGCAGAATTACCTCAAAACGTATTCCGGCGCAGTCCTGCTTATTTCGCATGACCGCGAATTCATGGACGAGCTGGTCGAGCAGGTTTACGAAATCGCCGAGCAGCGTTTCAAACCCTACACCGGCAACTACACATCCTTTCTGGAACAACGTGAGGCGCAGTTTGAGCAACAAACCAACGCCTACAAAAACCAGCAAAAGGAGATCAAAGGGCTGCAGGAATTTGCTGATCGTTTCCGCTCCGTGTCGTCCAAAGCAGCGCAGGCGCAGAGCAAGCTCAAGCAGATTGAGCGGATGACGTTCATCGAAAAGCCCACTCCGCCGCGCAAGCCATTCCGCTTCAAAATTCCGCAACCTCCACGCAGCGGTCAGCGGGTCATCACGCTCGAAAATATCGACATGGCCTACGGCAAACATCCCGTCTACAAAGGCCTCAACCTCGAGATCGAACGCGGCGAGCGCACCGTGCTCGTCGGTCCGAATGGCGCAGGCAAATCCACGTTGCTCAAAATTCTCGCCGGTGAAGTGGAATTCCAGGCGGGCGAACGCTCACCCGGGCCAAGCACCAAGATCGGTTACTTCAGTCAGCACCGCGCCGACAGCCTTAGCCCCGAAAAATCAGTCATTCAGGAAATCATGGACTCCAATCTGGAGCTTCGCGAGGAGGATGCGCGCCACATTCTGGGATCATTCCTTTTCCGAAAAGACGAGATCCACAAAAAGACGAAGGTCTTGAGCGGCGGCGAAAAAAGCCGGTTGAACCTGATCAAATTCCTCGTCGATCCACCCAACCTCCTCCTCATGGACGAGCCGACCACGCACTTGGACATCTTGAGTGTCGAGTCGCTCATCCTCGCATTGCAGGCGTATGAAGGCACGTTGGTATTTATTTCGCATGACGTGCATTTCATCAAATTACTCGCAACCAAAGTGATCCATGTGCACGAAGGAACCCTCAAATCCTATGTCGGCGGTTACGATTATTACCTCGAGAAATCCCAGGCAACCGATGCCCGCGAAGCCCTCACCTCGGGCAATTAACCGATCAGAGCAATCCCAACTAATACTTCTCCCGCTCCTCACCCGGAGGGATGCGGATCTCATTTTTGGCAACAGCTACTGGAAACTGCATAACCCAAACCATGAAGGATGATATTACCACGGCCTCCGATAAATCCACAGGCACGGACGCCCAGCCACTTGAGAAAAGATGGTCTTTTGATGCATGGTCCTCAGCTCACTATGTTTTTCTTCCGGCAGGGGCGTACAACGGCAATCGATTTTTCTCTCTTAAACTACCGTATTCGCCCCGGGTTCCTGAGGAATTCCTGAAAGGCCCGGACACTCCGATGGTCATCACTGACGTGCCGCGGCTTGCACTCCCGCCTGAGCCGTCGTTCCTTCAATTGAAAACGGGCGACCTTGCCTTTCCCTGCTTCGGGTGGTTCGACCCGGCTCAAAAAAGTGCATGGTTGGCGTGGGCTGAGCATCCTGAAGAAGCAACTGATTGGATGTGGGAAGTCACCGAGTCTCATGGCCATGCCTCGGCTTCGTTTCGAATTCAAAGCCCCGGTATCCGCCAGAGCCCTGTCTATCGTTTTCCGATGATGCAGCGCACTTCACCTGACCCGCTCGCGGAAGCCCGCAGAACTCGGATCGATGTAAATGTCGATACTTGGTCTTGCGAGACCATCGGGGAATTCCTCGACCGGATCTTTTCGATGCGGGCGGGGTTGGCTGAAAATGTGGAAGTTCCACCAGTGATGCCGATGTCAGCCGCTTTCGACTTGATTGAAGAGCACTACCATCGCGACTCGTGGATTGAGAGAATTGGCCAGTTTGCCACCAACTGCGATCCGGCCTCATCGTATCCCTACCAAACCGGTTGGTGCGGCGGCATGATTGCAACTCATGGCTTACTCGCCAGCAAAATCAGCCTAACCCGCACCAGAGTGCTGCGGTCACTTGAAACATTTTTCACTCACGCACCCCGTGCTTGCGGCTTATTTGCAGGCCGGTGTTCCCGCGACGGCGTATGGTCGGCTGATCTAACCCATGATTTGGAACGTCCCTACACGCACAACTGGACCCTGACACGCCGACAGGGTGACACTTTGTATTTTCTCCTGCGGCAACTCCGGGCTTTGGAGTCGGAGGGGCCATGGAAGGCACCTCAATCGTGGAATGCAGCCTTGTTGGCATCTGCGGAATGCTTCATCAAGATTTGGGAAAAGCACGGGCAGTTCGGTCAATTCCTTAATCAGGATTCAGGAGAAATCCTGCTTGGCGGTTCGGCTTCTGGAGCGATCATCCCGGGAGCCCTCGCCCTGGCCTCGATACGATTTGGCGACACTCGTTTTCTTGAAGTGGCTACTCAAGCAGGTGAATACTTCGCCCGGGAATTTCTGGTGAAAGGCTTTACCACCGGGGGTCCCGGGGACGCCTGCCAGAATCCTGACAGTGAATCAGCAGCGGCTTTGGTCGAATCCTGCGCATTGCTTCACCAAGCCACTGGCGAATCGATCTGGCTCCGCCACGGCACCTCTGCGGCGGCCCTTCTAGCCACATGGGTGATGCCCTACAATTTCCGGTTCCCAACTGGCTCCGAATTTTCCCGCCTGGACGTCAGGACCCGTGGAAGCGTTTTTGCAAACACTCAGAACAAACATTCCGCTCCGGGCCTCTGCACTCAGAGCGGGCGGGGGCTGTTGGATCTGTTTCGGGCAACCGGCGATACAAGACTCATAGATCTGCTTTGCGAGATTGCCCGGTTTATTCCTCAAACCGTTTCGCGCGTTGATCGGCCGATTCACACCGCTGATGGCCGCCCGCTTCCCTCCGGCTGGATCAATGAAAGGGTAAACACCAGCGACTGGGACGAAAATGTGGGCGGAGTTTTCTTCGGCTCATGCTGGTGCGAGGTTTCATTGCTTCTTACTCATGCCGAGCTGCCGGGCATCTATTGCAGGCCCGACTTGGACAAGGTGTGGGTGCTGGACCACATGGAAGTACAAATGCATCAGGAATACCTTGAAATTAGAAATCCCACGGCCTTCCCCGCCCGGGTTCGCGTGCTTATTGAATCGGCCCAAAGTTCCGGGGAAATACAGGAAATCGGACTTCAGCCCGGTTCTTTTGTAATGTTGCCGATCTCTGAACCTTGGGCGGACAGGTAGACAGAAACGGTGGCACCATGACAGTGCACTTTGTTTGGGAAGCCGGAAAGTTGGCTAACTACGGAAGCTCTCCTTGGAGAAGCAAAATAAGATCATCACTGATACGCATATCGTCGATGGAACTGCCGTTGGAATTTAAGGAAATACCGACTCCCGGCACTCCAGCTTGAAAGAATGCCACGCCCGGCGCTGAACGCAGTGCCGGGTCACCCAGGCTCGATTCGCCCTGCGAGACATCGGGATCCACCCATACCTCCACGGCGGATTCTCCGGTGCCAGGTTCTGTGCGGATCAAAGTCAGAATCAGGTGGAGTCCCGCTGGGTCATCGATGGTTTTCTGGAAGTCTTCACCGCCTGTCCGGAGAAATGCAGCCTGGGAGCGCAGGCCGAGCAGGATTTCGTTTCCTCGTGCATCGGCTGTGGTGCTTCCGAGCCAGAGCAAGGCATCTCCGGCGACTTCAGGAGTCATTGCAACAAAGCTGATCCAAAATTTGGCGGACAATGGATCTGTAAATTCACGAACGGCGATGGCTGCGGGATTGCCTCCCTCTTGATGCGTGCGAACGCTGCCGGTTTGGCCGTGATTGGCTTCGCTGGCATATCCATCTGCCCACAACTCGCGGTTCAAGTTTTTCCCTTCGTGCTCGCTCGCATACTGTGGAAGCCCTGCAGGGGATGTGTCCTGCCCTCTTCCAATTTCCCACGGCCCCGACCATCCATTTCCGGCTTCCCCCAATTCGTCAAGGTCCGATGGCTCGGAAAGATACACTGTCCCGTAATCGAATGGTTCTTGAATGAGCGTTGATGCCTTTTGAGCAACCGGGGACAGGGCAATCAAGAACACAAGCGCAAACTTGAGAGGGAAGATTAAGAAGTTCGTTCGCATAGGCATTTTTACTCTCACGCAGGCAGGGCTCCAACAACCACCGGGGTGTGAGACAGTATCACATGCCTACAGACCGGACAGCAAACCAATACTGTCCCAAGCACATGGAATTTGCACTGATCGAAGTGTTAGATATGCGTCTTACACATGATATTCCCCTCTGCGCTTAAATCTTAAAAATCCCTATGGGATGCCTGTGATTTGGATAGAAAGGCGGATACGATTGCCCGACAGCCTGGAACCGGTTTCCACGATAGACTGCGCCGGGAATAAAGATTTCGTTATCGGGACGCCAATCCTCAAATTGAAATGCAATCCCTAAAGCGATTGGCGGAGTGGGCGTTCGCGAAACAAACTTAGCCGAGATTTGTGCGCCGTCATGTGTCTCTGATTCAGAAAATGCCAAATCGCTACCACTCTCATCGCCCCAATGGATATCCCTCACGGAATCCAGTTGGCTGCCGGAATACGTTAGGATTCGGGCGGATAAGGAGAAATTTTTAATGTCTCGAAAATTCTGCATCGAGCTAAAACGCTCTATTAGGGTTCCGAAGTGTAGAGCGTGACTATCGATCCTCCAGGACCAACTCCCGAACGATCATAAATGGAATTTCGCTCAAACGATAAAGTGGCTCCATTTTGTGTATCCTGCACCTGATTTTCGTATCGTGTGCCAGCCGTCCAATGCGCAGTTCGGAAATTCATCGATAAGAAACTTTCTTCATTTTTTACCATTGGCAAACCTGGAGCGATGTTGTTGAGAGGATAATGGAGAGCACCCAGAATCTCCAACTTGCCACCTCCCGAATTCCGAATAATCGATTGACCATCGGTGCGCTCCGTTTTGAGCCCGAGAATCCAGACGTGGGCACCAATGTTATCTATTTTCTCAAGGACGGTTCCCTCAGCGTTTAACTGTCGGGCAAAGACCTTTTGACCTGGTGCATGGAAAAAGTAGTGGCCTCCTGTCACGTCCTGAAAGAATACTTTTCCTGCTCCGGGCACAGACCTGTAATTTAATTGCGAGGATTTACAAACCAGGGTGATTGCCGAGTTATGCTCAACCGATATCGCCCGATTGGAATTCGAACGGATCGCCATGTCTTCGATAATGAAGGGGCCGTGGGTGGCTTCTGAAAAATCCAGCACAGGATTATTGAAAAGATCGCCAGCTTGGTAGTAGCTGCTGCCGCGAGGATGCAAAGTTGCATTCATCCCGACAATCTTGCGGATGTTTCCGCGAATCATAATCGGCCGGTGCGTCTCATAAAA
>JBGTCP010000186.1:0-10516 GCA_041748815.1 Chthoniobacterales bacterium | reverse complement strand
GCTCTACCGCTGAGCTACTCAGGATTTTCAATGTTCTGAGTAGCCCGATCGATTAATCCCGACAAGTGTCGGGACTCTACCGCTGAGCTACTCAGGAATAAATTTGAGAAGAGGGGCAAAGTGAACCAATTCCTCGACACTGGCAAGTGGAATTTGAGCCGAATTTTCCTGCGCCCGTTTACCGCAATGCTTGCAAAAAACGGCTGAAAAACTCCACTCCATCCTCCAGGTGCGGGATGGCTATGGATTCGTTGGCGGTGTGTGCATCGGCGATGGAACCGGGGCCTGCGGCGACTGCGGGCACTCCCATCGCTCCGAAAATGGCCGCATCGCAAAACCAGGGAGCACCCGCAAGCCCGGCCCCACAGGATGCCAGCTTGGCCACGTAGGGATCATCCGCGGGAGTATCCAGCGGCGCACATTGGATGGTGGTGACGCGCACACCAGGCTCGATGGCGTGAATGGCTGACTCGAGTTCACGAGCGAAGGCGGCAATGTCCTGCGACGGGACGCAGCGCATGTCGATAGAGGCTGAGCAATGGTCGGGCACGATGTTGGCACGGGCACCTCCGTTGAGCATCCCGAGATTCCATGTGGGAGTGCCGAGCAGTGGATGGCTATGACCTTCCAGCGCAGCGGGAATGCGGGTGCGCAGATCGTCGAGCACACGCAGAATTTTGTGGATGGCATTTTCGCCACGTTCGGGAGTGGAGCCGTGCGCAGCGATCCCGTCCGCTTCGAGCCGCAACCACAGGCATCCTTTGTGCGCATGCACGACCTGACAAAGCGTGGGTTCTCCGGCAATGACGAAGGCGGGTTGAAATTCTTTGGCAAGCGCTTTGGAACCCATCTGCCCGGTCTCTTCGCTCATGAGGCCCGCAAACCAGATTTCATTTTGAAGATCCGGAATCGATTCGCGATGAGTCGCGAGGGCAATGAGCATGGCGGCGATGCTCCCCTTCGTGTCCGATGCACCGCGGCCCCAAACCCGTCCATCGCGCACTTCGGCACCAAAAGGATCAATGGTCATGCCCACCACGCTGACCGTGTCCGTATGCGGAGCGAAGAGGACCGCAGGCTTTTTTGCGGAGCCGCGGGAGGGAAATTTGCCAACCACATTCGGTCTGCCCGGCAACACCTCTCGCAACTCCACTTCCGCACCGAGGGCCTTCAAAAAATCGAAAATAAACTCCGCGCACTCTGCTTCGCCGGTGTTTGCTGTGCCGGGGTCGCCGTCGGGGCTCACGCTGGGGATGCGGATTAACTCCTGTAGCAACTCCACAGCGCTCAGCGCAGGGGCATTCATGACAGGGCTGGTTGGCGCGAGCGATACCAATCCACAAACTTCGGAATCCCCTCGCTGATTTTGGTGGTGGGACTGTAGCCCAGGACCCTGCGGGCTTTGGAAATATCCGCATAAGTGAGCGGCACGTCCCCGGCCTGTTCCGGGAGGATGTTGATCTGCGCCTTTTTACCGAGTGCGGATTCAATTGCACGAATGAGTTGACTCAATTCAGTGGTCTCGGATTCGCCGAGATTGAAGATCTCAAATGGCGTGGCGTTGTATTCAATCGAGGCCACGACGCCCTGCACGATGTCGTCCACGTAGGTGTAGTCACGACGCGTCGAGCCGTCGCCGTATTGATCAATCGGGATTTCGTTGAAAATTTTGTTGGTGAACGAATGAATGGCCAGATCAGGTCGCTGGCGGGGACCGTAGACCGTGAAAAAACGCAGACAGACGACTTGCATGCCGTAGAGGTGGGAAAAGTTCGAGCACAGCTGCTCGCCGGCGATTTTGGTCGCAGCGTATGGGCTGATGGTCTGGTGGAGTGGCACATCTTCGCGGAACGGGACAGTTTCACAGAGCCCGTAGACCGAGGAACTGGAGGCAAAAATGAATTTTTGCACACCATAGCGCCGGGCGGCATCGAGGACGTGATAGGTGCCGTTCACGTTGGTATCGATGTAAAGCAGCGGATCGGAGATACTGGGCCGCACGCCTGCACGGGCGGCAAGATGGACGACCGAGTCAAATTTTTCGGCCTCAAACACCGCATCCACTTCGGCAGCTTTGCGGATATCCACTTGCCGGAACGTGATGCTCCCGTGGATGCCTGAAAGATTATCCTCCTTGAGGCCGGGATCGTAAAAAGTATTGAGGTCGTCAATCACGGTCACGGCATGTCCTGCTGCGACCAGATTATCGACGAGATGCGAGCCAATAAAGCCGGCTCCTCCTGTTACCAGAAATTTCATGCGGATAGGGGTAAGGGATGCGCTATCCGCTCGACAAGGAAATAGCGTGGCCACTGGCCTCGGCAGATCAGGGCCTGTGAGTGCGGCGGCGGATTGCGAGGACGGTGAAAATCATTGCAACGATGCCTTCCACTGCTGCGATGGTGGTGAGAAAGCCCAGGCCTTCCACGCTCATGCCGAATCCAGCCATGACGAGAGTGGAGATCCACAGCGCGACTGCGATGACGACCAACGTGTGAAAACTCAGCTTGGGTGGAGGGTTAGGATTCATGCTGCTGTGGTAATTTTGGACCAGGAAATGCCTTTTGCGGCAGTGTAGATGGTGATTTCGGGCTCATTACGCAGAAGTACGGCGCGCACAATGGCGGAATCATCAGCCATCCCGAAACCCGGAATGCTGTCGGGAATAATGTCTGCCGGTTTTGCAAGATACTCCAATGCAAATACCACCTCGGCGAAGGTGACGAATGGCAAATCCGGAAAATCATTATCCAGCACATCTTCAAACAGATCAATCAGCATGCCGACCTGGTTGTGGAGATGCGGAAAATGATTTGCCTCAGTGTCTGCGAGTTTGAGCTTTAGAATCGGGAGCTTTTGACGGAAGGCCTCCGCTTGCGCGGGGGTGACCCGACGAGCCCCGTTGTGGACAAAGTTTGAAATTTCCATATGAAAAATGTTACAACAAAAACCGCTTGGATGACCAGCAATTACGGCTTTTCCACCGGCGACGAAGGCGGAGGCTCCACCTGTGGCGAAGTCTGGATTGTCCGCGATGGCTCGTGCGCAGGGCTTGGGTGAGCCCGCCGACCGAAGAGCATCGCAACCCCGACCAGGACCATTGCGGATAAATTTAAGATCATCGCCACGGCATGCAAGCGGCGGAATCCCTCGCGGTCCCCGTCCATGCGGAGTTGCTCGACAGGTCCGCTGAGGCCGAAGTGGTTGATCGCCATGCATATCACTGCAACTGTGAGCAGTACGAATCCAGCACTCGCCCAACGCGCGGCGCGACCTGATGCGGCGAGAGCAACAAGGCATACCACCGCGCTGCAATACCCGAAGGTGTAGTAGGTGGGAAACAAAAGTGTCGTGATGGCCCCCGCTTCCTCACGAGGCAGCGCACCGAACAAAGTGCGTGCAACTCCAAAGGTGAAAAAAACCATGAGTCCCAGCCAGAAACCACCAGCAAGTTGGTAGAGTGCCAAAGCGAAAGATTGCAATTGTGTTTTCATCGGATTCCCACGGCCTTGCGGACGCGCTCCAGGGTTTTGGTGGCTTCCGTGCGAGCCCGCTCGGCGCCGCGCCTGAGCACGGCATCCACTTGGGCCGGGTCTGCGAGCAACTCTGCGCGGCGTTCGCGGATGGGAGCGAGCCCGGCCAGCATGATTTCGAAAAGCTGTTGTTTGTAATGTCCGTACCCGAGACCGCCGGCACGGAATGAATTCTCCATCTCCGCGACCTGCTCCGGGGTGGCGAAGAGTTTGTAGAGCGAGATGATGGTGGAATTTGCCGGGTCTTTCGGCGCTTCGACCGGAGTGGAATCTGTGATGATGCGCATGACTTGTTTGCGCAGGGGCTTTTCCTCCAGAAAAAGCTCCAGGGTGTTGCCATAGCTCTTGCTCATCTTTTGGCCGTCGATGCCGGGGACCACAGCGACGGATTCGCGGATACTGGGTTCGGGAAGTTTAAAAACATCCCCATAAGCTTCGTTGAATTTCAGGGCCAAATCGCGGGTCACTTCGATGTGTTGTTTCTGATCACGACCGACCGGCACCACATCGCTGTTGTAGAGCAAAATATCCGCTGCCATCAGTGCGGGGTAGGAAAATAGACCAAGCGACGGTGTGAGGCCTTTGGCAAGTTTGTCTTTGTAGGAATGGCACCTCTCCATGAGCCCCATCGGCGTCAGCGTGCTGAGAATCCATGCCAGCTCGGCCACTTCGGGCACTTCGGATTGCAGAAAAAGTGTGGCTTTTTCAGGATCCAATCCACTGGCAAGAAAATCCACAGCCGCCCCACGCGTGAACTCACGCAGCTTGTCCGGATCACGCACAGTGGTCAGAGCGTGGTAATTCGCGATGAAATAATAAGCGTCGCCTTCGTGCTGCAGATCGATCGCCGGCAGCATCATTCCAAAATAATTCCCGAGATGCAAAATCCCAGAGGGCTGGATTCCAGATAAAATTCGTTTGCTCATGCGTTAAGTCGACCAACATGGCAGATGATGCCGGACGGCGCAATGCCTTGTGCGCGATCACACCCGCAACGGTTTGTTAATTCTTCAACCACTGATCAACACTGATGGACACTGATAAAAAACTTGGCAGCTGCTCTTAGCATTTGCGCACCGATGTAAGCACAAACCTCTTCTTCCGCTTTCCCTGCTCGCATGCTTCCGAACTCAGGAAGCTTTCATCTCAGGTTCGAACATTTCCCCAAAGGAAATAAAGCTTCCAGCTTAGGGTTGCAAGGAACCAGCTACCCTGGGTGGATGCCCGCAGGACAAATTCCCCACAGGGGATAAAGCTTCCAGCCCAGGGTTGCGAGGAACGAGCTACCCTGGGTAGATGTCCCCAATAAGAATCAACCCCGAAGTGGGTTGCATCAATCCTCGTCGGAGATATTTCACGCTCAGAACGGAAACTTCGCTGAGCACATCTGCACGAAATCCACAACCAGCGCGGAGAAATCCATCGCGTTCGCCAGTAGCTCACGGCCAAATGCCAACCATGTCACATCGGGCGAAGCCGCCACCAGAAGCGCGCTGAGCACAAGGCAGTTCATGAGGAAAATGACCACCAGCGAAAAAAACGTCCCATGTTCGGTCAGATCAGTCTGCCCTTTGGGAATCATCCAGCACGTGAACGTGAAGTGGAATCCCCACGTGATCCCGATCAAAGCGAAGAACAGTCGCCGGTAGGCCTCGATCTCAATAAACAACCCCGTGACTCCCCAGCAAACAATGACGCCGATGCTGTAAATCGGAAAAAAATACGGTGCCAGTGCGATGAGAAAATTACTTTTATCCGTCACGATCTGCCCGCCCTCGCTGGAGACGTGGAAGCGACTCACCCGCCCGCCCATGAGCCACACCCAGATAGCATGCGTAAGTTCGTGGCCAAATACATAGACCATCACCGGACGCGGCAACCCGAAAAATGTGATCAACCAAAGCACGGTGCCCAGTCCAAAAAACCAGAACTCCTCAGTCGCCCAGAAGTGATTATGAATCGTCGCATGCCCGAAAATCGCGAACACCGTCTGCGCCACCACCCATGCTGCGGGCAGTAGAAAAACCGCCGCCACAGCCTTCACCCACCGCGATGGGATCGACCACGCGCTGTCTTCGTAGTCCTCAAAATCATCCTCATAGGCCGGGATGGAGGAGTTGAGCCGAAACGCCCGGGGGCCACTTTTACGCGGAACGCGGGCGCGGGGCTTGCGGCCTGCCAGGGGCGGTGTTTTGCGAGGTTTCATCGGCGGCAGGCCGCTGACTCCGCAAGTGAGTTATGCGCGACTGAGGTAGGAGCCATTATCTGTGCTGATGCGAAGCGATTCACCTTCCTTGATAAACAGAGGCACATTCACGGTCAGCCCGGTCTCCATGACGGCGGGTTTCTGAACGTTGGAAGCCGTATCGCCCTTCACCCCTTCGGGAGACTCTGTGACTTTCAGAGTCACGGTGGAGGGCAGTTCGATCTGCACCGGCTTGCCTTCAGCATACAGCACTTCGACAGTCACATTCTCGGGGAGGTAGTTTTTCGCATCGCCCACAAATTCCGCATTAAACGTGACGGTCTCGTAGTCTTCGGGATCCATAAAATGGAAGCCTTCGTGGTCGTGGTAACTGAAGTCGAGCTTGCGGCGGTTGATCTCAACGACCTCCACTTTTTCGGTCGAGCTGAACCGGACGTCCATGGATTTGCTGGTGCGGATATTGCGCACAATCGCCTGTACAAAGGCGCGGAGGTTACCGGGCGTGCGGTGCTGCACATCCATCACGATGACGGTGTCGCCTTTGTATTTGATGGCCATTCCTTTTCTGAGGTCGTTTGCTGCGGGCATAAATGATTGAACTAATGGAGGTTAAAGTTCCAGTTACCATGCTGGATTTTGCAGAAATTGGCTACACCAATTTGTGACGTGCGAGATCCTGAGAATCAATGATACCGATCGGTGCCTGGTTGCGGTCCAGCACGAGCAAATCATCAATGCGGTGCGTTTCCAGAATGTGTAAAACCTCCACAGCAAGCCGGTCGGACGCTATCGTGATGGGGTTGCGTGTCATAAAGTTCGAGACCGGATCCTGACCGAGGCCGGGATTTGCCGTGAAGTGCCGTGCAAAATCGCCATGCGTGAAGATCCCCGCCAATCTGCCGCCTGCATCGATCACTGCGGCCGCGCCACACCGACGCCGCGTCATTTCCTTCAGCGTGTCAGTGACCGTGCTGTCATCCGGCACCACCGCGACATGTTCACCGGTGCGCATGATGTGGCTCACCTTGATGAGCAAGCTACGGCCAAGGCGCCCGCCGGGATGAAATTTCGCGAAATCCTCCGGCTTGAATCCACGCATTTCCAGCAACACCATCGCAAGCGCATCGCCGAGCACCAACATGGCTGTCGTGCTCGAGGTCGGCGCCAGTTTGAGTGGACAGGCCTCCTCGTCCACATGCGCGTTCAGATGTACATCGGCGGACTGCGCGAGGAACGACCCCGGATTCCCGGTCATCGCAATTACCTTGACATCGAACCTTCCAAGCGCCGGGATAATATTATTGAGTTCCTCGGTTTCGCCGCTGTAGCTCATCGCGAGGATGACGTCGCCGTCAGCCACCATACCGAGATCACCGTGCAAGGCGTTGAGGGAGTTAAGCATGATCGCGGGAGAACCTGTGCTGGTGAGCGTGGCGGCGATTTTTTCGCCGATGTGCCCGCTTTTGCCAACTCCCATAACCACGATTTTCCCGCGCGCTTCGAGCCGCTGAGCGATGAGTTCGACGGCACGCGTGAAGCTATCGTCCAGGGAATGGCGCAATTTTTCAAGCTGGCGGCATTCGATGTCGATCACGAGCCGGGCCTTTTCCAGCAAGGATTCAGTAGGGATGGGCATGCCGCGAGAATTAGCGAATCGCAAACAGCCTGTCAATTGACCTGAAGCAAAGCACTCCTCCAACGATCCTGAAGAATGCCTCGCGCCAAGATCACCAAGACCGCTAAGATGAGTTCAAAGGAAATATTTAGCGGCGGGTCAACGGGTTGGATGAACCCTCTTTCTAAATCCTTTTCGTGCTTTGCGGACTTGGCGCGAACCTCTTTCCTGTTTTATGCGATTGCTTTGCGACCGGCAGCGGGAACAAGCAGATTCGCTTTTTCGACAGGCTTCCAGGTTTTCAGGATGGGTCAGGAGCGAGAATCACTTCCGTGCGCTCGCCGGGGCGGACCACGCCACGGGCCCTGACTTCCTCGTCATCAATCGTGCCCTCAATCACATATTCACCCACAAGCAGTTGGTGATCGGCGGTGGTGCCTGCTGAGACCCTTTTTCGACTTCCATCAATGAGTTTTTCGGCATCATAAATGCTAAGAAACGGCTCTACAGGCTCACCGGCAGCATTGACGGACGTCACATTAAGTAATCCCGCAGGCATCAGGATTTTTTCATTGGTCATCTCTCCAGCTTTCACTTCGACTTCGGTCTCAGTGCTGGCGCGTCCCCACGTGGTTGTGAGCAAATATTTGCCGGCTGGCACCTGGAACTGCCCGCCAGAACCACCGGTCACACGTTTCCGATTACCGTCGAGAGCTGTTTCTGCTTCGGAGACATCATAGTAAACCCTCACTTTTTCACCTCCATCGGCCAATTCAGTGGAGAGTAACAATGAGCCTGCATTCAGGATGAGGTCTTCTTTAACGATCTGATTGGCCACCACGTCAAAGGTTTGCTCCACTTCCGCCGCGCCCCACTTCGACGTGACCACATAGCTACCGGCTGGCAAAAGAAAATCGCCCGTGCGACCAGCGGCAAAACGCTTGCGCGTTTCCGGCAGTAGCGCGTCTGCCTTATAGACCTCGTAATGGGTCTCCAGCTCCGCGCCGCCTTCAGCAGCGAGGGAACGCAGTCGTAGGTAGCCGGCATCGAGCACAATGATGAGTTCAGTTTCCACCTCAGCCTTGACGACCATGGTGTCAGAGGCCTCAACATCGCGGGCCTTGACAGCCACCCGGTATTCGCCAGGAGGCAATTCAAAGCGCGTCCGCATCCCGCTCACCAAAGGCTTGATTTCTTCGCCCTCGAAGATGCTGACCATGCTAGGCACCTCTTCGCCACCCTCGGCGAGCAATGTGCGGATGTTTACAACACTCGTCTCGGGTTCCTCTTCGGAATCTTCATCCCCACTACCCTCCTGCGCGCGCAGGGGCGCAACCAATAATACGCAAACGAAAGAAAGGACCCAATAGTTCATAGATCTTAAACAATAGCCCAGCTGGACGAGAGCGTCAATGCGGGCAAGGCAGAGACATCCCCCTCACAATCTTACTTCCTAGCGTCAATTGAGGCCACGTGAGGATAGTCCAATATGCGACTGTCGGCTGTGACAATCGTCCAGCGGTTCAGGCGTGCAGTGGCCACGAGCAGGCGATCGGCAGGATCAGGATGAAACTCACCCGGCAGCCGATAGGCCTCGGCAGCGATGTCAGTAGTGAGAGGAGTTTCTTCGCACGAAAAAAGCCGGAAGCTTTCCTCCATCCAGGTTTTCACATCACATGGCAGAGCTACTTTGCTCTTGAACACAAGCTGCGCCAATTCCAAAGAGGAAACCGATGAGATGGCAATTTCGGGCGGTGGCGGGTCCAGCTGCTTCATGGCAGCTTTCCCCAATCGCGAAGGATCGGCTCTGAACCAGATGAGGACATGCGTGTCCAACAGCAGTCTCATGGTGTAAGAGTTTCCCATGCCTCTGAGTCATCGGTGGCAACGATTTCTTCAGAAAAGCTAACCAGACCTTCGCAATCGCCGCTCACACTTTGCGTCTGGGGTCTCAAGGGAACTGGAATAATTTGAGCCACAGGTTTGCCACGTTTAGTCACAAGCACATGCCTGCCCGTCGTGCTTACCTCATTCAGGACGCCCACACAGTGAGTCTTAAACTCAGAAATTAACATGGTCTTCATGCAGTGAATATAGTCAACTCATCTGACCATATCAATGAATTTTTGAACCGCTAGCCAGCACGCAGCTCTGCGATCCGCGCACATATGTTCGCACGATTCGCGAAGATTCAGCCCGTGCCTGCATAGGACACGAACCAGTCACAACCAATGCAGAATATCAAAATTTCTTGCCTAACCCCAAAAGTCGGATCGGCGATGTAGAAGTTGCGCACTCGTCGGAGATGTCAATAATAAATGACTGACCCCAAAATTCCCCCCCCGAAAATGCTCTAACCAGCACTCAGCGCTGCGATCCGCGCACATATGTTCGCACGTTCGCGAAGATTCAGCCCGTGCCTGCATAGGACACGAACCAGTCAGGACCAATGCAGAGTAACAAAATTTCTTGCCTGACCCCAAAATTCGGATCCCAGATTTTTATGCGTGCTCATGGAAGGTGGCAGCCTTATCCACGCTCACCTAAATCCCGCAGTTCCCAGGGCAAAGGCAAAAGAAAGCCGGGCTTCGATTCACGAAGCCCGGCTGTTAGAATTTTCCTTTGAGGTATGAACTAAGATTAAGTCTGAGGATTGACAGCGATTTCCGGCATCGGGTTGGGAGTCCATGACGCTGGAACGAAGATGTTTGCCGGCGCGGCACCACCCGTGTTTGCTTCGACGGTTGCGGTTGCAGTAGCGCCAGTTCCCGCGATGGTGGTCGTCTCAAGTGCACCACTTTGATCAACTCGAATGACTACTGCTCTCGAACCGCCCCAAACTCCGCCCACAACTTCCGGGTTAGTGGAATAAGTACCGGTTGCCGCCGTAGCAAAGCCGCCTGCTACCAGAGGAAATCTCTGGTTGGAAGTCTCACGGAGACCAGGGACATATGCATAGTGGTTCTCGCCAACCGCCAACTTGGCGTCGCCGGTAACGTTCTCATCGGGCTGAGCTGGCGTGAACCTAGAACCAGCCACAAAGAAAATACCTTCTTGCGGGATATAGTTCGGTATTAGTTGTCGATACACAACGTTTGAGTTAGCTGGAGCTGGCCCGGTAAACGTCGGTCTCCCGTTTGTATCCACAGTGCGCGGGAAGTT
>JBGTCP010000185.1:0-11551 GCA_041748815.1 Chthoniobacterales bacterium | reverse complement strand
CGGGACTCTGCCCGGCCAGTGGAAGCTGCGGTACCCTGCGCTCTGGCCCGCTGGGACATTCCAAATTTTTTGCATTGGTCGATGGCGGTGAACGCAGCACTGGAAGCAATGCACAGCGGAACCATGGAAAAAGCAGTGCTCGCACGCCGCTCATCCTTTGAACTCGCGGAACCGGTCCCCGGCTTTGCGCTGCTTGAGTTGCTCGCAGATGCAGCTCCGAATTGCTTCCACTTCTGCTTCGAGCCCACTGCCGTCTCTGGGACCTTTCTTGGCATCAGCCCCGAGCTGCTCTATCGGCGATCTGGAAATAAGCTGGAGAGCGAGGCCGTCGCCGGCACCCGGCCGCGCAGCCTCGATGCAGCGGAAGACGAGCGTATGGGCACTCAGCTCCTGCAGCTCGACAAGGAACGCCACGAACATGAAGTGGTAGTCGATTCATTGCGGGGCACGCTGCGCGATCTGTGCGATCCAGTCCATTTCACTCCACAGCCGGAGCTGCTGCGACTCCTGCGTGTTCAGCACCTGCGCACCGCATTCACTGGCACTTTAAAAGAAGGCGTGAGCGATGCGGAAGTGCTTGCCGCGATGCACCCCACCCCGGCCACATGCGGACGCCCCACCAGCACCGCCCGCGAGTTCATTCAACGCATTGAGGCCTTTGACCGGGGCTGGTATGCCGGTCCACTCGGCGCTGTGAACAGGAATGAAGCGGAATTCTGCGTGGCTATCCGCTCGATGCACCTGCGCGGAAATGTGCTCAACGCATTCGCCGGAGCGGGAATCGTGAAAGGCTCCGATGCGGAAAATGAATGGTCGGAGCTGGAATCCAAAATTGGTGACGTGCTGCGGGTGCTGAGTTCATGAGTACCGGGAATGTCAACCGCGCCTGGGGCCATGCGCTGGTGCAGACGCTTCGCGACGCGGGCGCTGGGTGTTTTTTTCTCAGTCCCGGCGCACGGTCCTCCGCGTTGGTCGCTGCTTTGGCAGAGCTGCCATCCGACGAGGTGGTGGTGCATTATGATGAACGCGGCACCGCCTTCGCCGCGCTGGGTTGGGCAAAAGCCAAAGGCCAACCTGCTGCAGTCATTACAACCAGCGGCTCGGCGGTTGTGAACTTGCACCCTGCTATCATCGAAGCCTCATACGGCGAGGTGCCACTCATTATCGTCGCTGCAGATCGTCCGCCCGATTTGCATGGTGTCGGAGCCAATCAGACCATCGATCAAGAGAATTTATTTGCGGGCACCGTCCGTCAAACGCTTCTCCTTCCATGCCCGGAGGATGTGGAAACATGGTCTTCCACATTACTACTGGTGCACGAGACGGTTGCGGCGGCGACGCAACTGCCACAAGGTCCGGTTTTCATCAATGCCCCATTCCGCGAACCTCTCCTCCCGGAGGACGGGACCACGCGTGCGCTGGATTTTGAGAAGCCGCATGTGACTCAAAAGAAAATCCCATCATGGAAAGTCCCGGATAATTTTTTCAAGAAACAAGGCACCATCATCGTCGGCAGCCTTCCTGCGGTTGAGCAAATTCATCTAGAGAAAATCTGTGAGATCGGCAACCAGATGGGCTGGCCTGTGATCCCCGATGCATTGTCCGGCGGCAAAGGTCTGCCCGGCACAGTTTGCCACGCAGACCTTCTTCTACAGCGCGATGATGCCCCCGCGCCAGAGTGCATCCTGCACATCGGCGGAAGCCTGGTATCAAAACGCCTCGGCATCTGGCAGAGCAAGTGCCGCGGTGCAGATTATATTCAAGTGCGCGACTCTCCGGCCGCACTCGATCCATGGGCGCAATCGCCAACGCATCTCCCTGTTCCTCTCGAGGTATTTTTAAAAGAACTCCGAGTCCCCCACCAACTTCCCCACACAAATTGGCTGGCTGCGGACGCAGCGACAGAAGCACTGCTCGATCAGGAATTGCACAGCCTCTCCGAGCCCGCGATTGCACGGACCGTGAGTTCCATGACTGAGGATCTTTTTCTGGGAAACTCGATGCCCGTGCGTGACTTTGATGCTTATGCAACTGTGCTGGGAGCCAGCTCCCGCCGCCGCGTGTTTGGCAATCGCGGAGCTAGCGGTATCGATGGAAACGTGGCGACGATGGCCGGGATCGCACATGCCACAAAGCGACCGCTCGTCGGGCTAATCGGCGATCTCACATTGCTGCATGACCTCAATTCACTGGCACTCCTGCGTGCACTGCCGGTTACGCTGGTGGTAGTGAACAATGACGGCGGGGGTATTTTCCAGTTCCTGCCCCTTTACACCACGCCGGAAAAGCGAAAGCATTTCTGGGAAACTCCGCACGGAATGCAATTCCAAAGCGCGGCAAATCAGTTTAATCTGGGTTACCAGCGGATTGAATCATTGAATGAATTGGCAGCTACGTTAATACTGCCAACCAGTCACGGACGCATTCTGGAGTGCCGGACCGACCGCGACAGCAACTTCCATCTCCACCGCTCACTGACTAAAAAAATCAAAGCTCTTCCTTTATCATGGAAAATCTGACTATTCACTGGCGTGGGCCGGAAACAGCTCCCGCAGTCGTACTTTTGCACGGATTCATGGGCTTGCCCTCGGACTGGGATCCCGTTTGCGATGCACTGGCTCGATGGCAAGTCGGCCTTGTCGAACTTCAGCCCATGGACCCCGCGACGTTTCTCGAGGCCCTCAATGCCGCTGTCCGCCACCGCGGCCTCACCCGTGTGGCACTTGGGGGATATTCCATGGGCGGGAGGCTCGCTATTTTTTGCGCCATGCAAAATCCTGCTCAGTTCCCCATCCTCATCGGAGTCTCCACGACGCCGGGCATCGAGGATACCAAAGAACGAGAGACCCGCACCGCAGCCGACTTGGAACTGGCCAGCCGCCTGAGCGCCCTGAAAAGCGCAGAGGAGTTTGAGGCTTTCCTTCGTGAATGGTGGCGTCAGAGCATTTTTATCTCACCCCGCATGCACAGCGGATTACTGGATCAGTTGGTCGAGTCACGACTGGATCTCTCTCCCGCGGCGCTCGCCGATTTCCATTCCCTCTGGAGTTCAGGGACCCTTCCCTCGCAATGGGAGGCCATAGAAAATTATCCCGGTCCTGCACTGCTGCTCGCAGGATCCGAGGATAAAAAATACTGCGATATTACCAAAGGCATGCAGCAACGCATGGCCGAAGGAACCTTCGAAATACTCGCTGGTTGCGGTCATCAGCTTCTCTGGGAAGCCCCGCAGGAACTGGGCTGGAGCATCCATCACTTCCTGGAAAAGCACGCCGACAAACTGTAAATTCCTGCCTTTATGAACATGACACCCGCGCTCGAATGGCAGCCAGCTGCCGAATTCCAGGACATCCGTTATGAAAAAGCGGATGGAGTTGCCAAGATCACCATCAACCGCCCGGAGGTGCGAAATGCCTTCCGCCCACTCACCGTGCGCGAGATGCAAAAAGCCCTCGACGACGCACGCGATGATTCCAGCATTGGCGTAGTCATTCTCACCGGCGAAGGTCCAGAGGCTTTCTGCTCAGGCGGCGACATCAAGGTGCGCGGTGATGCGGGCTACGCAGATGCCGAGGGCGTCGAGCGCCTCAACGTGCTCGATTTTCAACGCCAGATCCGCACCTGTCCGAAACCGGTCATCGCTATGGTTGCGGGCTGGGCAGTCGGGGGCGGTCACGTTCTCCACGTCCTGTGCGATCTTACTATCGCGGCGGACAACGCGAAGTTCGGCCAGACCGGGCCGAAGGTCGGATCATTTGACGGGGGCTATGGGGCCAGCTACCTCGCGCGTATCGTCGGACAAAAAAAAGCCCGCGAAATTTGGTTCCTCTGCCGTGTTTATACTGCAGAGGAAGCGCGAGAAATGGGCTTGGTCAACAAAGTGGTTCCTTACGAAAACCTGGAGCTCGAGACAGTGCAATGGTGTCGCGAAATCCTCGACAAGTCCCCACTCGCAATCCGGTGCCTCAAAGCCGCGCTCAACGCCGATTGCGACGGGCAAGCAGGTCTTCAGGAACTCGCCGGAAATGCCACCCTCCTTTATTACATGACGGAGGAGGGCCAGGAAGGTCGCAACGCCTGGCAGGAAAAGCGCCCGCCCGAGTTCAGCAAATTCCCCAAACGTCCCTGAATCCATCATGGAACTCAGCCTCACCACTCCAGCGATTCTTTTCCCCGCAGTCTCACTGCTCATGCTGGCCTACACAAATCGCTTCCTCGCCATCGCCAATATTGTGCGCGGCCTGGTGAGCCGTAGCGAGGCCGGTGTCGACGAAAATGTGCGCCGCCAAATCAAAAATCTCAGCAAACGCATCGGACTCATTAAAGCCGCTCAGGCCTTTGGAATAGCCAGCCTTTTCGTGTGTGTGCTCTCGATTTTGTTCCTCTATGTCGAGTTCGTCACCGGCGGCAAAATCCTCTTCGCGGTTTCCCTTTTCCTTATGCTTGCATCATTGGCCATGAGCTTTTGGGAAATCACTCTCAGTGGAAGCGCCCTCACTATCGAACTCCAGCGCCTCGCTCCAGAGCCAGAGCAAAACCGGGACTGAGAAAAAGCAGCAAGGTTTTTTTTGGGAAAACTCCTCGCGGCTGTCAGGCCACGACTTCGTTGAGCTTGAAGATCGGCAGGAAAAGTGCAATCACGATGCCACCCACGATCACACCCAACACCACAATTAGAAGCGGCTCGATCAAAGACGTGAGCGCATCCAGGGTGGCTTCGATTTCCTCATCCCAGAAGTCGGACATTTTCTCCAACATCTCGTCGATTTTGCCTGTAGCCTCACCTGCAGAGACCATGCGCACCATCATCGGAGGAAACACCGGTTGTTTACCAAGAGAAGCCGCCAGCGGATCTCCAACCTCTACATCTTTGCGCACGTTGGTAATCGCTTTTTCCACAACCGTATTTCCACTCGTCTCAGAAACGATCTCCATCACCTCAAGGATGGGAACGCCGCTTCGAATCAACTGGGCAAAGGTGCGTCCAAACCGGGACATGCAGATCTTGTGAGTGAGCGGACCAACAATCGGCAGCTTCAAAATAATCCGGTCCCATGACTCGCGGCCGCTTTTCGTCTTCACCCAGGTGCGAAATCCATAGATGGAACCAAAAAAGACGCCAATCAGGATATACCAGTAACCACGGAAAAAATCGCTGGTCCCTAACAGAATTTGGGTTGGTTTTGGCAGCTCAGCGTCGAAGTCCGCAAAAATGCCTGCAAAGACCGGGACCACCTGCACGATCAGGAAAACTGTGATCGCCATTGCAATGAAGATCACGACGACTGGATAGGTCATTGCGGATTTCACTTTTTTCCGCAGTCGGGCACTTGCTTCCAAAAACCCTGCAAGCCGCTCAAGAATCTCTGCGAGCAAACCACCCGTTTCACCCGCTCGGATCATACTCACATACAGACGCGAAAACACGTTGGGCTGCTTGGCGAGCGACTCTGCGAATGATTCACCTGCCTGTACCCGCGCCGTGAGTTCCCCGATCACAGCCCGCAAATTTTTCTGCTTTTTAGGGTCCGATTGCTCGTACAAAGCCGTGAGACCTGTGACCAGCGGAAGTCCGGCATCCACCATCGTGGCAAGCTGACGCGTGAACACCACAAGATCGTGATCCGGAATCTTGACCCGTGAAGATTTCACCCCACCCTTGGTTTTGCGCTGCTCAATCGAGAGAACCATGAGCCCTTTGGTCATCAGGGTGTTTACGGCATTGTCCTGATTCAGGGCATCCGTCATGCCACTAACGATTTTCCCGTGAGGGTCGCGTGCCTGGTAAGCAAAGGTCATCATAAGCCTGTGGAGTGCTGGAAGTAAGAAGTAATAGCAATGACTCAAGCAGGGTCAGTGCCATCAACAGATAAATCGTAACTGCCGCTCAAAAATCTTCAAAGAAAATCTTCTTCCACCACGCTCTGGCGTTCGCGTCCGGCCAATTCGCGGGCATGCTCACTCACTCTGGCGGGGCTTGGGTCAAACCGATATCCCGAGCAACTTGGACACGTAGCCACCCGCGACGTCACAATGGACTCGCAGCTCTCGCAAACCTTATAATTCTCTGGAGAGGAGATAATTTTAAGTGCGGCTCGCTGCCGGGTTTCAGTCTCAGTGGTCATACTTCAATGGAAGTGATTGCGCCCTCTGTGTCAAGAGGTAGCATCATTGGCACATCCGTTGTTAGTTGCCGAATGGTTGAGCGCCATGGTCACGCCACAGGGCGAATCCCATCGCAAGGTCTGCTTTACCGCAAGAGTGAGAAAGTTTTTGGCATCACGCACAGCGTCAACCATCGGGGACCCGCCCGCCAGCCCCGTGGCGATTGCTGCTGCGTAGGTGCAGCCCGTCCCATGCGTCTCGATGCCGCGCACAAATGCAGCTGAGAATTCCTCAACCTCCCCTGCGGGTGAAACCAGGTAGTCGATTGCAAATTCGCCATCCAAATGCCCGCCCTTCATCAGAAATGGGGCTCCATATCGCTGGCTAAGCGCCCTTCCGGCTTCCACCAACTCCTCATGCGAACGGATCTGAGCGCCCAACAACACCGCAGCTTCGTCGACATTGGGGGTAACCAGGTCCGCCATTGGCAGAAGCACTTCGCGGTATGCGGATACCGCATCGGGTTGCAAAAGCGCATCCCCACTAGTGGCCACCATCACAGGATCCACCACCAGCCATGGTGCGGCACCTTTTTTGTCCCGCATGCCGGAGAGAACATCTGCCACGCCCAGAATCACTTCCCCAGAGTAAAGCATCCCCGTTTTCACCGCCCGCACCGGAAATGCCTCCAGACTCAGCCGGATCTGCGCCTCGATCACATGCATCGGCACAGGATGAACAATTTCCACCTTCCCAGGCACCTCAGCCACCACGCATGTCACCGCTGTGAGACCATAGCCTCCCAGAGCAGAGATCGTTTTCAAATCGGCCTGAATCCCGGCACCCGCCGAGTTATCCGAACCGGCAACGGTCAAAACCACCGGAGGCGAACCTGTCATTCTACGGCGTTATCCTCAGCCTCGGTGTCCGCCGCAATAACCACCGGCGTGAGATGGCTCACTGATTCGAACGCGAAGGAGCCGATCACATTTGAAAAGCTCTTCCACATCTCGTCCATCAACGCAGGCTCGCAGACCAGAGAAAAAATCCACTGTTGCTCCTCATAAGTGAGATAAAACGAGCGCTTGCTTTGAGTTTGTCCTTGAGAAAGGTAATCCGCAGAGAGAATCCATGTCGGCGCCCCCATCATCACCCACCCCTCCACTGCCTCAATCTCACCAATTGGTGCCACGCCCCCGGGCAAAGACGCGAGAAACCCAGATATGAGTGTTTCCATCGATTTGGGAAATCCGGTCTCCCGGACTTCCACGTAAGCGGTGACGTCCCCAGGCTTCTCAACGTGCTGGAACGCGGCCCTTGACCGGGAGCCGGGTGTGATCTTCCACATCGGATCAGGACTAATAGTGATTTTGCGTTCGCCGTCGGAAAAAGCGACGGTCCGCAGGACACTTCCGTCAATTTCCTGAGTCATCTCGCTGGGAGTTAAATCGATCTGCGCCCAGGCAGAAGCGATACTCAGAATATAAAAGAGGGTAGCTGATTTCCAAATAACCATGTGCGCCTTTTAGCACATTCATTTTAAAAAGGAAAATAGAGAATACTGAAAATCTACACATTTCTTGCCATAATCTGCGCTCCCCACAGATCGCGGCATAACTTATGCTTACATATGAAGATACTTGATTGTGCCTAATTCTTGTGATCCATGACAACCAACCTACCAATCACCGCTGCGTCTCTAACGCGTTTACGCCCATCCTTGGCGAGCAAAGTACAAGGCTTCACAATTATTGAAGTGCTGATTGCAGCCACTATCATCGCTGTCACAGTGGGTGGAGCGCTCTCAGCGCTGACCAGTCTCAACTCAGTGGCTCAGGCCAGCCGACTCAGAACAGGCGCCCAAGCAGTGGCTCAGAATCATATCGATGACGCCATCAATCGCGACTGGAGCCGCTTCATTGCCAACCCCAACAACCTCCCGGCCCCGATTCGCCCAGGCGTCCACTGGGTTATTCCGAACATGGTGGACGGGAACGACAATGGCTTGCCAGCCTACTACGATACCAACGACCCGGCTGGAGTTCCATTCACCTATTCCAACACGGAACCTGTCGACGACAATGTCCCGATCTATGAGGAAGATCCCAATCGCACCGTGGACAGCCTCACAGTCAACGCACTGGTCAGAGTGGAAGCAATCGATGCCACCTCTGCAGGGGCGGGCTATCGCCTTCATGAAATCAGAGTCAATGTGACCTACGAATACCGTAGCCGTGAATATGACGTCCAACTCCGCACTCTCAGAACCTCAAACTAACTCCTGAATGAAACCGCTTCCTCGCTTTATACATTCGCTCAAAGCGTTCACGCTCACCGAGATCATGATCACAGTGACCATCATGGGAATTGTGGGAGGGGGATTCCTGCTGTTCTCCAATCAGGCTCTCCGATCATTCACATGGCTGACCGCCACCAATGTGGCACACCAAAGCGCAAGAGTAGGTATTCAGAATATGCTTCAGGATATTCACTCCTCGGCATCGCCACTTCTTTTAGTGAATGTGCGCGGCCAGGCACCCGCACCCCAGGAAGGAACATTTCAGGGAATTGTATTTCAGCAGCGCCATGCGGGGCCGGTGCAGGTCAATGGCGACGTGATTGCCGGGGCTAACACTCTTTCGTTGGGCCTTGGCAACGCTTTTGTTCCGGAGATCGGGCAGAATATTATTCTGCTGGGCAGCACGAACCTTTACCGCATTACCAATGTCGGTGCCTTGAACGGACAAAACCGCACTGTGACCATCGCTCCCGCCATCCAAGCCAATGATACCATGGCCATCTCAGGCACTGCAGCCACAAACTCACCCACAGAGGGTGGCTCAGAAATGATCACTGCATACATCACCCAGCGCGCAGCCTATCTCGTCCAACCCTCCGAAACCGTCGAAGACAGCTCAGAGCTGCGTTATTACCCGCTTGTGCAGCGATGGACTGGGAGTCCTGCAAACGGCCATCTCCAAGGCCGCGGCGGCGAGAATACGCAGGACCTGTTCTTTTTCATTCCGGCAGGACCGAACTCCAATACCAATGCGCTGAATAACCCCGACACCTTTTCGACAATGACACGCGGACTTCGAACGGTCGATGTCGATGGCACCTACATGGCTCCGTTCAGCGATCCCGGCGACGAAGACGACACCCCAAATAGAACCGCTGTGGCAGCTGTTCAGATCAGTTTGCAGGATAATAACGTCACAAATCTGATCGCTCCCGATGAGCAGGGCCGCCGCACCCTCAACGCCACCACGCTCTTCCTCAACTCAAACATTCCTCTTCGTTACATCATTACCAACCAACAATAAAATCATGAAACTTTACAATATTCAGCAACAGGGCAACGCCCTGATTCTTGCCGTGGTTCTGGTCGCTGTCATCTCCACCATGGTGGGTGTGGGCACGCTCTTTAACTCCAGCATCATGAACAATGTGCATCGAAGCGCAGCGGTTCTTGAAGCTGAAGCTCTCGCGGATGGCGCACTTGAAGCACTGTTTGCGGAGTGGCGCACCCTTTCCGCCGACAGACCAACGAATATTGCAGGTGCGCCACCAAGACTGCCGGATATAGAAGCGCCAGATGTTGAAGGCATCACAAATGGCTATGTTCAGCTTATCAAGCCTGGCATGATGCCGAGCGCCGATGGCACCAAGTTGGAGTTCATTCCCATGGCGCCAGGCGTCCAAGCCGATCGTGCATTGCTCACCGGAAGGGTTTTGTCACCGGTTTACCGCGGATTTGCCACCATCAATCTTTCCACTCCTTTCGGAGAATTGGAGATGGATGTGAGCCAGATCTATCGATACGAGGGCGCAGCGCCAACCGACTGGGCGATCATCGACTTCACCGTCCCGCGACGTGAAGAAGACCGCGACATCGCCGGTGCCCTGGAAATTCATCCCGGTCCCGAGATGTTGGTCGGCAGGGTGCATACAAACGGCGAGCTTTACACTGCTCACCAATCACTCAAGCTCCAGGACAGTACCACTTTCGGCAACAGCTGGGAAAATGGCTATCACCCGCTCAATGATCGAGGAAATGCCAAGCCCACCAAACCCGGTTACAAAAACGATCTACCGCCGGTCCGTGGAGACCGTCAAACCTTCTTCGACATCGACCCCGCTCAGCTCGAATTGGGCGTCAACATCGCGGATCGCGATAATAACCCGAACAACGACAGCTATCGCGAAATGGTGAAGAAAGCGAACCCCAGCCCCCCGGACCCCCTCCATCCACCAGGACGCGACTCCATGCGTCCTTATGATCAGACGGCCATTCGTATCGAAATCAATAGCGACACCAATGCAATGCGGCTCTTTAACTCGGGAGGGACTGAAGTGCCCAGCACGGACTCTCTTTATCGAACTCTCGTCAAATCGATCAACCCCTCAGTGAATGTAAGCACCGTCGGGAACAATTTTACCCTGCCGAATGGAACGTTTTCGAATGTAAGAGATAACCGGGTGAGTTCAAACCAAGACGTGAAGGTAACGAATCTCAACCTGTCCGTCCTAAAGACAGCACTCGAAGGCGGACGTCTCGCCAGCGATGGAACCGTGATAGTGCCCGATCTGAGCAACTACAATTTCAATCCTCCAGCCTCCGAGGCTGAAAGATGGCTGGACACCCGGCCTACATCCAATGGGTGGAACGGTGCGATTCATATCGAAGATGTCACCGCTAAACCTCAAGGCACTTCGGGGAATCCCTCCAAACACCGCGGTATCAGAATTACCCAGGGAGGGCAGCTTCCTAACCTCAAGCGCGGAGATGGCACCTTTGTGGGATTTACCCTCATCACCCCAAACCCTGCTTACATCCTTGGCGACTTCAACACAGGCACAACGTACTCAGACTCTGGATATTCGCATGAACCTACCCCATCAACAATGCCGACCTCCAACAATCAGAGCGGTTCCAATCTGGCTAACTTCGATGGAAACAAGCGTATCGTTCATGGATACCAGGACGGCTCGATTAGCAACAACCCGATGATTCCACCAGCAGCGGTCATGGCCGATGCCGTCACGGTCCTCTCCAACGGGTGGAGAGATTCCAACTCCACAAAACCATTGAAGGATCGCCCTGCATCCGGCACCACGGTGAACGCCGCTATCCTGTCCGGGGTTGTGCCCACCGGCGCCAGAGACTTCGCGGGCTCGATCGCAAACTACTCGGGTGGCGCGGAAAACTTTCCCCGCTTTCTGGAAGAATGGACTGGCAAAAACTTCGTTTATCATGGCTCGATGATCATGGCATTTGAAAGCGAGCAGGCTTTCTTCCAATGGGGTAAAACAAATGTTTACGGTGCTCCACGCCGCTTCTGGTTCCATGAGGCCAACTTCCGCACGGTCGTTATCAACGGCGTGCCTGTGAACAATCCGCCTCCTCTCATGCCACAGCGCCTGTTCTCATTCCCGCGCGCACCCA
>JBGTCP010000184.1:0-10435 GCA_041748815.1 Chthoniobacterales bacterium | reverse complement strand
CGCGGTGAAATGATTGGCATGATCCGCGACCTCCACAGCCTCACTCCCGAAAACCGGACAGTCGTCGAAGAAGCCCAGCGTCGCAGCTACCTCGTCCCGCGCGTGTTCGGGATTCTTGATCTCGAAGAAACCCGCTACATGTCATGCTGGGTCGTCGAGACCGATCGCGGTGTGAAGACCTTTGAAATGCGCCAACCCCACCGCAACGTGATCGTCACCGGCAGCGGACGCGTCATCCTGATCGACGTTGAAGAAAACCGCTACGAAATCATCGATATCGAAGATCTCGACGACACCAGCCGCAGCTTCCTCGAGCGGGTGATGTGAAGAAGCGAATCACAATGGCACCGCGAATCCGAAGTTGTCATAATGCTTGCCAGGTAGGAAAAGATATCTTCTGTGAAGAGACTAATAATACCGCTAGCCAAAATGATGCGCGTTCTCCTCATTATCCTCATTACTGGTTGCGTCCAGATTTCGCTCAAAGCGAGTGCGCTGGCCAAATATTGGGAGGGGGATCCAAGGAAATGGAACGTCTCGGGCGGATCGCTTGCCTACGAGAGGTGCTCCCTTCCAGAAGAGGTATATAAAGAATTTACGGTAAGCTACACTCTACAGGGACCACTGGCATACTTGGCCCAAGTCGCATCCGACCCATCATCGCCCCGCCAAACCGAGGCGAAGCGATTAATCGTTCAGGCGCTTTATTTAACTGTGGGAGATGATTCGGTCCGCAGTGAGCATCAGCGCAAGGAAGGATTTGTATCCTTCGGTGTGCCGCGGATATTATGGAATGCGATCATGCAGGGATTTCCAGAAGATGATGACGGCTGGGAGAAATGGATTGATGACGTCGTGCCAAGAATCCGCGATCGTCCCAAGCAAAAGCCGGTCGAAAAAGCGGAGCCGTAATTACCATATCACCCGAAGACCAAAGTAGTTGGAAAAATGGCTGTCCGGGGTGACAACGGGTATGTTTTTCTCGAGAGCAAGCGCGATGATGAGACGGTCGGCGGGATCTGCATGATGTTTCGGCAGGGAGGTCGAGGCTGCAGCCTGACAGTGGTCGATGGGGACCGGGCGAATGCCATGGCGGTCACAAGCCTGCTGGAACCACTCCAGCACTGGCAGCGGCAATTCGAGATGTCCTTTACCGGATTTAATACCAATCTCCCAGGCACTGATCGCGCTGACTGTGAGCTCATTCGCATGGCTGCGAATGGCCCGGACTGCGGCATCAGAGAGATCGTCCGAACCGGACGCCAACCACAGTAGAGTGCAGGTATCGAGCAAAATCATAAAAACGCCTCCGGCCAATCCTCAGCATCCAGTGGCAGGCTCGGATCACGATGAAAGGTCACTCGTAGTGCAGGGTCCACATCGAACGGATCGCACGGAAGAGGTTTCGCCCGCCGCAACTCGGCCACCGGCTTGCCATTGCGGCAAATCACCACCGTCTCCCCCGTCTCCTCGATTTTGCTCAGAATCGCAGATAGACGCGTCTTGGCCTCGTAAATGTTCACGGTTAAACTCATACTCAAACCAGACTAGGTCTGACCAGATCTACAATCAAGCTGAAAACGTGCGACTTTGAGGCGGGGGGGGAATTTACAAATTTTTTCCTACGTAGGAGAAAATTTGTTGAGGATATCGACGAAACCAGCCGCCAGTTTCTCGAGCGGGGGATGTAAGCGCGTTCAGGCGTTCATTGCCGCGATGATCGCCAATCCGCGCAGTGTCAGCAGAGGGTCCACGGTCTGAATGGCCGGCAATTCATCGGCGATGAGCTCGGCGTATCCGCCGGTTGCGACGACGGGGAGTTTTTTAATATCCCCCAACTCGTGCATCACTTCTTTGAGGATGCGCTCGATCAATCCGCGATAGCCGAAAACCGCTCCGGCGAGCATCGCATGCCGTGTGGATTTGCCAATCGCGCTGGGGGGTTCTTTCAAAACAATCTCCGGCAGCAGTGCGGTGCGCTCATGCAGATAAGTCGTCATGGCCTGAAGCCCCGGTGCAATCACACCTCCCACATAGGCCCGCTCGGTCGAAACAATATCAAAAGTCACGGCGGTTCCAAAGTCTACCACCACCACCGGAGCACCGAAAATTGCAGCCGCACCTGCCGCATTTACCAATCGATCCGGGCCAATGGAGGACGGCTTGGGATAATCGATCCCGATCCCAAGTCTCGTTCGATGATTCACTTCCAGCACCTGAGCAGCCGGAAGCAGCGCATGCAGCAACGCGCTTTTGACGGGCACGACCGAGCAAAAAACCACCCGGTCGTATTTCCATCCTTTGAGAGTCTGAGCCAGGGTGTCCGCAGTGAGTTTCGCGGTTGCAATCCGTCGTACGGCGCCCAGCACATCGTTCTTATGGATCACCAGCTTGACGAAAGAGTTGCTGATATCCACCAGCAGCCAGGCTGCGCCTTTGGCCTTGGTGGTCATCGCGCTACCACTCGATCACAGCACTGGCCCATGTCAGGCCTCCGCCAAAAACCACCAACAACACGTGGTCGCCGATTTTGATCCTGCGCGACCGATGCGCCTCGTCCAGTGCGATGGCCACTGCCGCAGCCGACGTGTTGCCGTATTTTTCCAGATTCACAAAAAATCGATCCAGCGGAATCTTAAGACGGTCTGCAATGGCCTGGATGATCCTCACGTTGGCCTGATGCGGGATCACGCATTCAATGTCTTCCAAGTCCAGACCCGTTTGCTCAAGCACCGTGAGTGCGGCTTGATGCATGGCATTCACAGCCTGCTTGTAGGTCTCTTTGCCATTCATTTTAATGGTATTGAGCCGCTGGTCCGCATTCTCAGCGGTGATGGGATGGCGGCATCCTCCGCCCGGCATGTACAGGACGTCCGAGTGCTGTCCGTCGCTGCGAAGGTATGTGTTCAAAATGCCATTGGCGCCGGGCCGGTGTTTCAACACTGCCGCGCCTGCGCCGTCGCCAAACAACACACAGGTATTGCGGTCGGTCCAATCCACAAGGCTGCTCAACTTGTCCGCACCGATCACGAGGATGGTCTCGTAAGTCCCGGTTGCAATGAATTGCTGCGCAATTTCCAATCCGTAAACAAATCCCGAGCACGCCGCCGAAATGTCAAAGCACGCCGCGCGGGTGGCTCCAATTTTGTTCTGCACCCAGCATGCGGTGGACGGAAACATCATGTCCGGAGAAACTGTGGCCACGATAAGCATGTCGATTTCCGAGGCATCGACGCCGGCGTTTTGCATCGCTTGCCTTGCAGCGTGAGCTGCCATGTCGCTGGTGAATTCATCCTCTGCAGCGATCCGGCGTTCTTTGATACCAGTGCGGCTCACGATCCATTCGTCCGAGGTCTCGACAAGTTTTTCGAGTTCGGCGTTTGTGAGCACACGCTCGGGGACGTAACTTCCTGTGCCGACGATGGAAACACTGCGCACTGTGCGGCCTGCAGCCCGGACCGGTGACTTACTTACTTTCATTATAGCGACGAATTTCTTCCACGATGTGCGGGTTGACCTGATGAGCAATGGAGTCCGCGGCAGCCCGGATGGCGTTGCGGATTGCCAGCGGCGAGCTGGATCCATGGGAGATGATGCAGATGCCATTCACTCCGAGCAGCGGGCTTCCACCGACCTCCTCGTAGTTGGTTTTTTTCTTAATGGCCATGAAGGCCCCCTTCGAGAGAAGTGCGCCGGCAGTGCGGATGGGTGAGCTCTTAATTTCATGCTTCAGCCAGGTGAAGATGGCGTGAGCGGTGGCCTCGGCGGTTTTGAGAACCACGTTGCCGACAAATCCATCGCAGAGCACCACTTCCACCGGATTCTCAAACAAGTCATGCCCTTCGATATTCCCACGAAAGTTCAGCCCCGATTGTTTCAGCAATTTAAAAACCTCCTTGGTGAAATCAGTGCCCTTCACATCCTCGTCGCCGATGGACATCAGCCCGATGGCGGGGTCCTTGTAACCCAGCACATGCCGCGAAAAGACCGAGCCCATGATGGCGTACTTGAGCAGGTGATCGGGCTTGGCATCGAGGTTCGCGCCAGCGTCGATAAGCACGCAGAGGTTGGTCTCGGTCGGCATGCAGGCCGCGATTCCGGCGCGATCCACGCCAGGCAGCAGCCTGAGCTTGATCGTGCTGGCTGCCACCGCCGCACCTGTGTGACCGGCGCTGATGATCGCTTCGGCCTCTCCGCTTTTCACCAGATCCACTGCGCGGCTCACCGAGGAATCCTTTTTGTGGCGGACAGATTCCACCGCTCCGTCTGTCATCTCTACAACCTGTGTGGAATGGCGGATCTCGATCCGCGAGTCCGTGCAGTTGTGTTTGGCCAGTTCAGCCTCAATCGCCGGGGTATCACCGACCAGGTACAGTTTGGTGATTTTCGGGAATGAGGCCAGCGCCATTACAGCACCTTCGACAGTTGCTTGAGGCGCGTGATCGCCTCCCATAGCATCGAGCGCAATTTTCATACTGAGAACGGAAGATTTTTCATGCAGGGACCCAGCAATACAACAGACGATGCAGCGCCAGAACAACAAGATTCTTTCATGCAAAGCATGAGCCCGGATTCCAGCTGTAAACACCCTCGCGAACGCTGGTCGATCACCTCTCGGGCGCGTCCAGCAAAGTTGCAGGAATTTTCCTCTCCACAAGCGCCAGCGACATTTCAAGGAGAGGATCATTTTCCGCGGGTTCAGCTGTGTCGCCGGCAAATTTGATGCGGTCACACTGATCGAGGAATCGATCCAACAGCTCTGCCTCTTTGGTGGTGAAAATGGGATTTCCCCGCACTGATTGAAGAAACTCCACGGAGGTCTGACGCGTTGCGGGGATGCGGTATTCCTCAAGCACGTAGCTGCGCAGGATGTCGGAGACCATGAACGAAAAAGCATAAGATGGCGTGTCGGCCGCTTGGTCGGCCAGTGAGCGAAGCCGTCCGATGGCCATTTCTCTGGGGGCGGGCGGGATGGGGGCTGGTGCGGTTTTCTTCAAAAACCAACCAATCGCCACGCCGAACATGACCAGTGCAAGTATCAACGGAAACCACCACCATTCGTAAGCATCCAGAGCCCGCTCCCACAACGACTCCGGCGGGAGTGGCGGGAGAATATCCTCAAGCTCGGGAGGAGGCGGAAGCTGGCTGAGAAAAGGGAATCTCATGATCTTGCAAGGCGGCGTTCGCGGTTCTCAAAGAAGCGGCGAAGGGCAGGCATGTAGTCCTGATCGGTCGTCAGAGCGATGGTATCGATGCGCAACTTCAGTAAGAGCCGTTGCAAGTCGGTTTGTCGCTTCGACATGAGGAGCCGATAGGCTTCGCGGCCCGACTTGCTGGAGGTGTTCACTTCAAATTGCTCGCCGGTTTCCGCATCCTCCAGCGTGACCAGTCCGACATCCGGCAGATCCAACTCCACGGGATCCATGACTGTGACCGCAATCACATCATGCCTTGCAGCGGTTATACCCAAGGGCTTTTCATAGTCCTGCGCTTCAAAGTCGCTCAGCACAAAGAATACGGACTTCCGGGTCAAGATGCGGTTCAGGTAAGTCAACGCGACTGCCGGATCCGTTCCACGTGACCTCGGCTCAAAGAATAAAATCTCGCGGATCACACGCAGCACATGCTGACGTCCTTTGCGCGGCGGAATGAACAACTCCACTTCGTCGGTGAACAAAAGCAGCCCGACTTTGTCATTGTTGCGGATCGCGCTGAAAGCAAGCACGCAGGCCACTTCGGCGGCCAGCTCACGTTTGCTCAACTCCACACTGCCAAACACTCCTGACGCGCTCACATCGACTACCAACATCACAGTAAGCTCACGCTCCTCCGTGAATTTCTTGATGTGCGGGCGTCCGGTCCGGGCGGTCACATTCCAATCAATCGTGCGGATCTCATCGCCCGGCGCATATTCCCGAACCTCGTCAAAATTCATCCCGCGCCCTTTGAAGACGCTGTGATACTGCCCGGCAAAGGTGGCGTCCACGAGCTGGCGCGTCTTCAGCTCAAGTTGCCGGATTTTATTGAGAATCCGCGCAACGTCTTTTTCTGAGGTTGGAGTGATGGCTGGCATGCGACGTGGCTAACATGCACGTGTCCGGCAAAAGACTCAACCTTCTTGCTCGCATCCACTATATCGATGCGCGTATTTCTGCCCGATGTCTATTTCCACCAAAACCGGCGACAACGGCACGACCGGCCTGCTTTTCAACCGCCGTGTCCTCAAGCATGATCCGCGCGTCGAAGCCTACGGCACCGTCGATGAACTCAACAGCGCCCTCGGACTTGCCAGGTCCATCACCACCAATCCCCGTCTCAACGAAGCCATCCGCAGCATCCAGCTCCAGCTGGTCACGGGCATGGGCGAGCTCGCAGTCCTGCCCGGCGACCTCGAACGTTACGTTTCCAAAGGGCATCCGCTGGTCACAGCTTCCGACCTCGCGCCGCTCGATGCGCTCGTCGTGGAGCTGGAGAAAAACAAAGGGCTTAAATTTGACGGCTGGGCCACACCCGGCGCAAACCCGCTTTCAGCCGCTTACGACCATGCCCGCACCGCTTGCCGCCGATCCGAGCGCAACATCTCTGCCTTGCACGCCATCGAGCCGGTGAGTGACCCCGTGCAAGCCTACTTCAATCGGCTCTCTGATGTGCTGTGGCTCATTGCGCGCCTCACGGAAGTCGAATTTGAGTTTTAGCATTACTCAATTTGATTGCCTGTCGAGGTGGTTGCAAATGTAACGGGCGGGTGCGAGGCTGTCCGATCCCGCCGCCATGTTTGCTCAGTATCATTTCTCCTCAGTATTTATTTTTCTACTTCTGCCCGCTTTAGTTTCATTCATTGCCCTGCTGCAGTTCCTGCCAGATGCCACCATCCTGACTATTACGCAGGAGGGCGGTCTCGTGGAGATGCTCTCCGCCGTTGGTTACTTTGTGTGTGTGGCTGCTTTGCTGATCGTCACGCGGGGGAAAGTTTCCACTTGCTGGCACGCCATCATTATTCTCCTCGGCATGGCGGCGCGCGAATTGGATTTTCAAAGGATCTGGACCACTCAAACAATTACAAAGGGCCGTTATTATTTTAATGCTGACAATCCATTGCTCGAGCGGCTCATCGTGATTGCCGCACTGGCGGTCCTTGTTTATGCTGTGGTGTCACTCGCAAAGGAGCATTTGCGAAATTATTTTTCCGCGCTGAAAAAGCGCAGGATTTTTGCCATTTCCATCACCATGGCAGGTGCTCTGGTAGTTGTGTCCAAGCTGTTTGATGGATCTGCGCGCAAACTCGCGGACTGGAATATTATCATCACCGATTCACAAGCGCTGCTGAGCGAGTCGATAGAAGAAGTGCTGGAAATGGGCGTTCCGATTGCGCTGTTGGTTGCAATTCTCACGCTTCCGATCAATCGCGAGCCGCGAAATCAAAGCGATGAGTGAATGCGGCGGTTGCGCAGATACCATGCTGCGATCACACCCGTCAGAATCACCGTGAGCAGCGGAGCCAGCCCGACCTCGATGCTTGGTCCATACCAGGGATAGACGACTTCCCTTTGTTTGAAGAGAATGCTGAAGACGCGGTTGCCGGCGATCCATCCCGCATGAAGACCGATCGGCATCCAAAGCGAAGCCGTGCGCAGGCGGGTGTGCGCAAGCACAAGACCGATGGCAAAAAGGGTGAAAAATCCGCCCATCACCAGAAGCGGATCGGCGAACCGGTGGAAGCTGTCGGGTAAAATTTCAAACCCGCTGAGCCATGTGATCTCGTCAAGCTGGCGATTCAGCGGCTTCAGGAAATGCAGAATCGAATACAGCGCTGAAATGAACAACACCGCGACCAGCTTCGGCGCCGTGCGCATCACCAATGCCAGGAGCACTCCACGGAAAAGCACCTCTTCGAGAATGGAAACCGCTCCCGCTGTCATGGGGATCTTGGCAAATTTATCCCACCGGATCTCGTTTTGAATCCGATGCCAATCCATGGCGTACGAAATCAGCCCCATGGCAATGAGCAGCACAAAGGCCAGCGCAAAACCGACGCCCAGATCGCGCCATGGATGCGGATTCCGTTGCAATCCAAATTGCCGCCATTTAGTGAGCTGAAGATAGCGCGCAGCCGGAACCAGTAATAGCACTGCAGCGATCAGGATCGAGCGGTTGAAGTATTTTTGAAACTCGTACTTTGCTAAAAATTGGAGGTCAAAGGTTTCGATTGCCCACTGCCCGCCCCACCAGAGCGGTGGCGCGATCAGGCAGGCCAGAAGCAGCACGCATGCAAACCATGCGACAATTTTTAAGATATCTTTCAAAAAGCTTACTTGAATCCGGCTTCACCAGCCGCATGCAACTTGCCGCCCTTTTGCGAGATTGGCTCCGGCGCTTTGTCGATCGGGATATTCGGGCAGGCGTCGATCCAGTCCACTCCTTCAGGAGCGAGCCAGTGGGCGGCATTTTTAAGGATGCGCTTCACGCCATCGTTGTGATAAATCGGGTAAGTTTCGTGGCCGGGACGGAAGTAGAAAATTTTGCCATTGCCGCGCTTCCAAGTGCAGCCGGAGCGGAACACCTCGCCGCCTTCAAACCAGGAGATGAGAATTTGTTCATCGGGTGTGGGAATACCGAAGGGCTCGCCATACATCTCCGTGTTGGGCAGCTCCAATGCGGATCCAATACCTTGAACGATGGGATGACCGGGATTGCAAACCCAGAGGCGCTCGCGCTCGCCCGCTTCCCGCCATGTCAAGGAACAGGAGGTGCCCATCAGGCGCTTGAAAATTTTTGAGTAATGGCCGCTGTGCAGCACCAGGAGGCCCATGCCCTCGAGCACGCGCTTTTGCACGCGATCCACAACTGAGTCCGCAACATCGCCGTGCGCGCAATGTCCCCACCACGAAAGGACATCCGTCGTATCGAGCACTTCCTGCGTGAGTCCGTGCTCAGGCTCCTGCAGAGTGGCCGTGCGCACTTCCAACGCGGAATCCTCGCGAAGACCGGCAGCGATACATTCATGCATGCCATCAGGATAAATCTCACGGACAACAGCTAACTTTTGCTCATGGACGTTTTCGCCCCATACAGTGACACGGATAGGAGATGGCATAGAGCCCGCAAACTAAGAAGCGCCCGCACGGATTGCAAGTGCCGAGTGAGCAAAGACGCCTGCACGGTTTGTTTGGAGAGGATTTTCAGAAATTCCCAAGCCGCATGGACAAAGGCGGAGGGGCGATCAGCTCGATCTGTTTTCCGAACCAGTCAAACGTCATGCGGTGCGCGTGCAGGAGGTGATTTTCCACCCAGACTTTTTGAGCCAGTGCCGGGGTCCAGCCGGTTTCCACAAACTCCAGGTAGTGCAATTCCGAGCCACCATAAATTTTATCGCCGACCACGGGATGTCCGAGATCGGAAAGGTGGACGCGAATTTGATGTGTACGTCCGGTCACGGGTCGCGCGTGCACCAATGCAACTTTGCGTCCGGCCCCCGCGAAATCTACGACGGTCCTTTCGAGCACTTCGAAATGCGTCGCGGCTTCATCGCCTGCGGGGTGAACCTCCCGTTTGAGCCATACAAACGGACTCGGCACCGGCGGACGCTGGCGGATCGCGCCGCTGTGAGAAAACGTATGCTGCTCCGGCCACCCCTGAACCCACGCGAGGTAATGTTTTTGAAATTGCCGATTGAGCATGGCCATCCCTAGCGACCGGCTCGCAGCAGAGGATTTTGCAATCAGGACAAGCCCGCTGGTCTCACGGTCCAGTCGGTTGATGATGGAAATCTGCCCATCGCCGGAAAGTTCATAGGCCAGCAACTCCCGAAGCCCGTCCCACATTGTCCATCCGCAGCCGGGTTTGGTCGGATGCACGAGCAAACCGGCGGGTTTGTTGACCGCAAGAAATTCCTCCTGCTCGTGCACGACTTCCAGTCTGCGGGTATCGACATCCATGATTTCAATGCCGAGAATGGCACACCCGCCCACCGGCAGAAAAGGACGAATCCGCGTCGCCGCAAGTTCGGCCAGCTTACTTCAATAAGCGCTTCATGCGTGGATCATCGACGGCAAAATCACGCACTGCCGGGTCCAACTGGATCGCCTTTTTGAGATGCACTTCTGCGCATTTGAGATTTCCAGACTCCAATTCGCACCAAGCGAGATTGAAGTGAAAAAAGCCGGTCCTTTGCAAATTCTCAGGAGCGGAATCCCAGATGTAGCGGGCTTCTTCGGGGCGTTGAAGCGCCGTGAAAGCGGCACCGGCATGGATATAAAACTCCGCAATTTCCGGACGCTTCTGAATCGCATCGCAGGCACAACATGCAGCGTCCTCATAGCGGCGCAGGCCCATGAGTGCGATCAGTTTTAGGTGAATGAGAGCTGGTTGTTGTTGTTGTTCCTGGGTAAGAGACTCCACTTCAGCTAGCGAATCCTCGGGCATGGCCAGTTCGAGG
>JBGTCP010000183.1:0-32395 GCA_041748815.1 Chthoniobacterales bacterium | reverse complement strand
GCAAGCGAATTGCTGATCGAGGATTTTTCGCGAAGGGACCAGCTATGATCCGCATTTGCCTCATCCTTTTGTGGCTTACCGCGTCGTTGCATGCCCAGCAACCGGAGCAGACTTCGCTGGAGCGGACCTGCATCGAAACTTTGCGCAATCTTCCCGAGGAAAATTTCATTTCAAGGGCTGTCCCCTGGAGGCATGAACTTGCTCCCGGGCAGGTGTTGCTCTATGAAATGCAGGCCTATGTGAACAACAGTTACGTGCTCTGCCTGGCGGCAGATGGCACGCCTCCGTTTCTGGTCTTCACCGACGAGAGCGGCTCTCCGATCCCTGTGGATTTCACCACTTCGGATAATACATTACTGGTGCGCTTCACCTCGCCCATCACCGGAGCCATCCTCATTCGAATAAAAAATGATGAAACCCGGCCCTTACCAGTGGCATTTTTGTATGCGTTCCGCTAAAAGAGAATTCTTCCACTCAAACAACCCCGACCACCATGGAACTAGAACAAACGCGCACCACCGAAGGACAGGAAGGCGAGTCGATCACGCAATTTTCCGTGTTCCTCCAGAATCGCGTCGGCGCTTTACTTGATCTCGTAAAACTTCTGAACGACCACCATATCGAAGTCATTGCATTCAGCGTGCAGGATTCGGCAGATGCCTCTGTGACACGCATGATCGTGAGTGACCCCGACCTCGTGCAGCATCTTTTCCGGGCCGAAGAAATGGCATTCAATATGACAAAAGTGCTCGTCGTGGAACTGCCCGAAGCTGCCGATCTTGCATCTATGCTCACCTGCATCCTCCAGGCCGAGGCAAATATCAGCTTCAGCTATCCGTTAATGATTCGTCCGCAAGGACTCTCAGCCCTCGTCCTGCACGTCGAGGATAAAGACTGCGTTTCCGACATCCTCAAAGAAAACCAATTCAAACTTCTCACCCAGGCGGACATTTCCCGCTGACCCATTTATTTTATGAGCACACAATCCTCCGACGGCATGAATTATGCCCCCAAAGGGAAACCGAATCCCGTGGTGCAAAAAGGCGAATTTGTGGTGGCAGCTGCCGCCCTAGATCACGGTCACATCCATGGCCAATGCAACGGACTGCAGGAAGCCGGCGCTGAGATCCGCTACGTTTTTGATCCAGATCCAGCGAAGGTCGCGGCTTTCCAGAAAAGCTTCCCCGAAGCGAAGGCGCTGAGCAGCCTCGATGAGTTGATGGACAAGGACGATGTGCACATGGTGGCAGCCGCCGCCATTCCGAATCAGCGCGGCGCGCTCGGGTGCCGTGTTATGCAGGCGGGGAAAGATTATTTCACCGACAAAACACCCTTCACTTCGCTCGAGCAACTCGGCGAAGCGCGGGACGTGGTCGCGGCAACCGGCAAAAAATACATGGTGTATTTCAGCGAACGTCTGCACGTGGAATGCGCAATGTTCGCAGGCGATCTTATCGCGGACGGAGCCATCGGCAGAGTGCTCCAAGTGGTCGGATTCGGCCCCCACCGTCTCAACGCCTCATCCCGGCCTGCCTGGTTTTTCAATAAAGAGGAATACGGCGGAATCCTCACTGATATTGGCAGCCATCAGATCGAGCAATTTCTGCACTACTCCGGAGCCACCGACGCAAAGGTCGTCAATGCCAGCGTCGCCAATTACGCATGGAAAGAACAGTATCCCGGGTTGGAGGATTTTGGAGACGCCAACCTTGTGGCCAGCAATGGCGCAACCAATTATTTCCGCGTGGATTGGTTCACGCCTGACGGGCTAGGCACCTGGGGCGACGGACGCACCCTCATCCTCGGCACCAAGGGATACATTGAGTTGCGAAAATATATCGATGTGGCGCGGTCCAAAAGCGGCAACCATCTGATCCTCGTCGATCAACAAAAGGAGCAATCTTTTGATGTGACCGGCAAGGTGGGATTCCCTTTCTTCGGCCAGCTCATTCTCGATTGCCTCAATCGCACGGAAAAAGCCATGACGCAGGAGCACGCATTCAAGGCCGCCCAACTCTGCATTGAAGCACAGATGGCAGCACGCCGGATCGAATAATCAGGCAGGCACGCCGCCGTCATGGTTGGTTCTCACGCACAGCCTTGAGACAATTTCTCCAAAGAACATCTCAGCGCCGGTTTAATCAGGCCAGCAATATTTATGCCTGTTGCAAGCGAAAATTTTCTGCAAGTTATTCTTAAAAAAGGCTGGCCAGGTAGCTTCAGTTCAAGTATTTCGTTCTCCCGTGAAATCACCATTGCTGCTCGCTGGCGTGCTGGGTCTTTTGGCTTACCACAATACCCTCTTTGCCGAAACGGATGCACCTGTTGGCTTCAGTAATCAATCCCCGCAGATCAATGGCCTCGTCGAAGGTTCGCTCCAAACCCTTTCCACGAATCAGCTGTCACTCAACAGCGGAGCAACTATCACGGGCGATCTTTTGGTCCGCGGAACTCCAGATGTGGTGCTCAATGGAAATCCCGATTTCCAAGGGACCATTCTCGAAGGTGGTTCCGCCGCGCCTTCGGGTTGGAAAATTTATCTCAATAGCGGTTCAAAACTGCGCAACTTACGTGCCAGAGTCGATGGCGTTGCGCCAGCACCTGTGCCGGCACCACCTCAACCGCAAGGCAACCGCTGGGTATGGCTCAATCCCGGTCAGGCTCCGGGTGATTTTGCCACGATTCGCGGACTCGGCCTCAACTCGGGTTACGGCCCGCTCACGGTGCCGCCAGGCGTCTATGGCGAGTTTACCTCTAATTCCAATACCGCTTTCATTCTAGGCAACCCAGACGGAGACCCCGCCAACCCGGATGTTTACGTTTTTGACCGCATCACGATCAACAGCAATGGTGCTTTTCATGTGGCAGGGCCGGTGCGGATCATTCTGCGGTGGGGTGCCAACATCAATGGACCCGGACCACTGGGCAATCCGGCCAATCACGCATGGCTCAAATTGGAAGTTCATTCCGGTGGCATATACGTTAATTCCGGCGCAGAAGTTTTTGCCCACGCCACAGCACCGGCGTCGGATGTTTACGTTAACGGGCAATGGACAGGTGGTCTCGTTGCCAATCGCATCACCGTCAACAGCGGAGGCGCATTGCGTCTGCGTGATGGCTCCACCGGGCCTCCACCAGAACCCAATCAGCCTCCTGTCGCCGAAGCTATCTCGCTGGAGATCGATCAGCGGGCTTCAGTGCTCATTCCATTCGCGGCCACCGATCCCGATGGTGATGATCTGGAATTCCTCATTCTTTCCACACCTTCCCACGGCTCCCTCGCGGATTCTGCGGGCGAGCCACTCCCACTCAATACTCCGCTCACGCCCGCACAGCTTGCTTCCGCAACTTACCTCCCGGGACCCGCATTTCACGGCACAGATTCTTTCACGTATACCGCTACCGACGGCGATCTCACATCCGCACCGGCAAGCGTCACTATCCTCGTCCGGCAAATCAATTTCCCGCCTGCAGTGGTTCTAGGTGACCCGCTTTCCACCCTGTTGCCTGGTGGTGTCGAGCTGGTGCCGCAAAGCATCACCGATGACGGGTTGCCGGAGCCAGCATCCCTTCAATACTCGTGGACATTTGTTTCCGGACCCGGCGAAGGCGTCATCGAAAATTCCCATTTGCCACAGGCCACGGCTTGGTTTGCCTCGCTGGGGATCTATGTCCTGCGCCTCACGGTCTCGGATGGAGAGCTTGAAGGCTTCGACGAGATCGAGGTCACCGTTTTGGCTCCGAACAAAGCGCCGGCCGTCGATGCAGGTTCTGACATACTTCTCGCCGATCCCGGACAAGTTACTCTTACCGGCTCCGCGACCGATGATGGGCTGCCCAATAGTTCGACTTTGGCCTACCACTGGCGGGTCGTCGAGGGCGATGCATCGCAGGTCGAGTTCACGGATTCTGTTTCGCCTGGCACGACTGCCAACATTCTTTCCGCCGGGTCCTATGTCCTGCGCCTGTCAGTTACCGACGGTGATCTTTTCGGCACCGATGAGCTGCGCATTACGGTGGTGCCCGCCAACACAGCTCCAGTGGTCCAAGCCGGACCGGACATCGAGGTGCCTGTGGGCAATCGCATTGTGTTGCAAGGTTCTGCCGTTGATGACGGACTTCCCGCGCCGGCAGCATTTTCTGCCGCATGGACGGTGATTGCCGGCGATCCAGAAGCCGTGGTTTTCGAGGATGCCTCATCACCGACCACTCCCGTAAGGTTTCTCACGGAAGGCACATTTATCCTGGAATTAAGAGCCTCCGATGGCGTTCTTGATGCAGCAGATCAGCTCACCGTTCTGGTGGGTTCGCCTACTAATGATCCGCCAGTTGTAGATGCTGGTCAGGATCAGCAACTCCTCCTGAACGGGACACTCACACTGCTGGGCTCAGTTCAGGATGATGGACGCCCGGAAGGCGGCGCGCTCACTCACGTGTGGACCCAGGTCGATGGCCCTGCAAACGCCGGAATCACGGATGCCTCGCTGCTCGCGCCCTCAGTGACTTTTTTAGAGAATGGCGAATATCGATTCCGGTTAACGGCTTCCGACGGGGAACTCTCGGCATGGGATGAAGTGAATGTCACCGTGTCCACCATCAACCAGCCCCCGCTGGTAAATGCAGGCGACGATTTCACAGTGGAAGAGGCATTCATTGCATTGCTTCGCGGCACGGTGTCTGATGACGGCCTGCCGGTCGGATCCACGCTTTCGGTCCAATGGACATCTGTATCCGGTCCCGGTGATGTCGAGTTTCAAAATGCCACATCTCCCGTCACCGGCATCACTGTCACTGCACATGGCACCTACGCCCTGCGTCTCACCGCTAATGACGGCGCATTGGACTCGCACGATGATATCACCATCACTTTTGGAGCATCCTCCAGCCATCCGCCAATCGTCGATGCAGGCCCGGATCAGGAAATTGAATTTTTCCTCCAGCGTTCCGCCAATCTTCTCATCAATCCCGGTGCCGAAGAACCCGCAGTGAGCGGCGTCATCCCCGGATGGACTCAACCACTCGGAGCATGGGACACCACCGTGGGTCCGACCTCCAGCCTCCCCCCGGCATCCGAAGGCACCCGTTTCTTTGCTCCCGCCTCAACGGTTGCGGTCTCCGAACTCCGCCAGGTCGTCGATGTCTCCGCATTGGTTCCATCCATTGATGCCGGGGATCAGATTTTTGAATTCTCGGTCCGCTATCGTACTGCCGATAAAATCCGCCCCGATCAGCCAATGATTCGCATTCGCTTTCTCGACGCGGTGTCGACAACCCTTGCGCAGACAGAAATCTCGCCAACCGCCATCTCCACCGGTTGGGGGCTACTTGCCGATAGCCGTGTCGCTCCGACCGGTACCCGTTTTGTCCAAATCAGCCTTGTCGCTGAAAAATCAGGCATTACCACTTCGAATGACGTTTACTTCGATAACGCCAGTCTCCGTGCGCTCGATCTGGGCGGCACTCAATTTCAAGGCGTAATTTTGGATGAAGGCGTTGGCCCGGATCCGATCCTTACATCGTGGCGTCAAATCGCTGGTCCGGTCGCGTCCATCATTTCGTTCCCCGCGGATCTCGACTCCCCGGTCTTCTTTGGTGCGCCTGGAGTTTACGAGTTTGCGCTCGAAGCCGACAATGGCATCGCCAAATCCGAAGACCGCATGGTCATCGAAGTGCTGGACCCCGACAGCACTCCTTTCCTTTCAGTGGATGCAGGCCCGGACCTCTCAGCTGAACTGCCGCTCGCCATCGCAGAACCCATCGGCCAGATCGGCAGCCTCGACCCTGTAGCCGTCAGCGTCTCCTGGACCGAAGTGAGCGGCAATGACCGCCTCTTTATTCAAAACGCAGACACGCTCACTCCGACTTTCCAATTCTACGAAACGGGCGAATACCTCCTCCGCCTTTCCGCAACCGACGGCGAGCGTGTCGCTTACGACGAAATGCGCGTCACCGTCGATTGCCCGTCCGAGTTTGTTCCGCTCGACGTGGTGCTTGTGATTGACGCGTCTGGCTCAATGGGTGGTGAGCGCATTGTCAATGCCAAGCTGGCAGCCCAACAGTTTATCTCCACCTTACTTTTTGAGGATGCCGTGTCAGTGGCATCTTTTACTTCTGTTGGCACAATACGCATCAACTTAACTACAGACCATGCGGCGGCGGCTACTGCTGTCGACGGTATCGGAGGCGGCGGGGGAACTGCCATCAATAGCGGCATCACCGCCGCCGCACAGGTTTTGAGTTCGCAAGGAAGAGCCGGTGCCCTCCCCGTCATCATTCTCCTCTCTGATGGAGGTTCAAGTTACAGCGCAGCGGTGTCGGCGGCTCAGAGTGCCCATGCTGCGGGGTTTCGTCTCATCTCCGTAGGACTAGGGGCGGGCACAAATGAGAATCTAATGGCAGATATCGCTTCCTCTCGCGCTGACTATTTCTTCGCCGCCTCAGGCACTGATCTACCGACACTTTACGACGGGTTGGCCAACTCATTTTGCCGATATGGCACGAAACTAGGAGTATTCGCCGGCGGGTTTCAGCAGATCCCGAATACATCCGTCCCAGCTCACCTCACAGGAAGCCTTTCGACAACTGTATCATTCTTTGATGAGGAGATTTCGACAGTCTGGGAAAAGGTTTCAGGACCCGGCCAAGTCGCTTTCACTGCACCGGATTCCCTTTTGACCGATGCCTTCTTCTCTGAGCCAGGACGCTATGTTTTCTCGCTCACCGCGACACTCTCAACCCAGAACAGCATTCTTGCATCCGAATCCAGCACTCTGACAGTCATAGTGGATAATCCCACCGGCCCCGCGCCTTCAGGCATGACCGCCTTTTGGAAAGCAGAAGGCAATTTGCTGGATTCTATTTCGAACTTCCATGGCTCTTCCAATCCTTCGTTGCGCTTTGAAACTGGCATGGTCGACCAGGCGCTCAAGTTACACCCCGATGCCTCGGCGATTCATATCCCCACCGCAGGAGCACTCAACCTCGGGCAAAGCGCCAATGGATTTACCCTGGAATTCTGGATGAACTCAGATTCCACATCAGGCCAGCAGTGGCTGGCGGGGTGGTTCGCGGATAATCAACCACAATTTGCGATTCGAAAACATTCATCCTCCAACAGAAACCTGCTGGTCCAGTGGACCGATGCGGCTGGAACCACCCGAAGTTATACCACTCCAAACCAAACTTACACGGTGGGTCAGTGGCAACTGATCACACTCTCCTACCTTCCATCCACAGGACAATTTTCACTTTTCCGTGATGGTTTACTTCTCGACACCAAGTCATTCCCTGCGGGTGATATTGACACAACCGGCGACTTCTGGATCGGTGGGCATTCGAGTGGAACCAGTGTGTTCCCAGGCAGGATGGACGAAATTACGCTCTATGATCGAGTGCTGGATTATCACGAAATTTGGTCGGTTTACGCCCTCGCAGACAAGGGCAAAATTCCGCCCACCTCGAATACGCCGCCTGTGGTGGATGCGGGGCCCGACATCACGCTTGGCTCGATGGCAGAGACCGCGCATCTCACTGGCTTTGCAGATGACGATGGCCTGCCAGTAGGGACCATGTTGCGCACTCAATGGTCAAAAATTTCAGGGCCTGGCGATGTGCTCTTCCAAGATCCTCAGTCTTTGAGCACCACCGTGAGCTTTTCTCAGCCCGGAATTTACACGCTGCAACTCCAGGCGGACGATGGAGTTCTCCTAAGCACAGACAGCATGACCATCCGGGTGGATTGGAATTCCCGGGCGACGGTCGCACCTTCCGGCCTTGCAGCTCACTGGCCGGCGAACGGCTCCGGCCAGGAAGTCATTCAGGGCCTCAATGCCGCGCCCGCAGGCAATGTTCAATACATCCCCGGTGTGGTTGGCGATGCATTTCACTATGATCGCAACAGCCACCTCTTCGCTCCCACCGCAGGACGTCTCAATGTCGGAGACTCCCCCGAAGGTTTCACGCTCGAGTTCTGGGCAAATTTCTCGAATGTTTCAGGCCTCCAATCCGTAGCGGGTTGGCATGATCAGTTCAAACCGGAGTTTGCAGTTATCCGTGGCTCATCTACTATCACCCGCAACTTCCGCGTTTCCTGGAAAAACAGCTCTGGAATTACTCAGTTTATAGACACGGCTGGTAACGCTTATACCTTTGGTCAATGGCACCACTATGTCTTCGCTTATGATCGGCCAGCCTCATCCCTCAGACTCTATCGAGATGGGTCTCTGTTCTCTTCGCACACACTCTCGCAGACTGAACAAATTCCCACGACCGGCAATTTCTTCATCGGCAGTGATTCGCAATTTGCTCAGCGTCTCCTCGGGTCCCTGGATGAGGTGAGCGTTTACAATCACCCACTCACATCCGATGAAGTCTGGTCGCTCTTTGCTTTTGGAGACCAAGGCAAAATTAGTTCTAGCGGTAATCTTCCTCCCATAGTCGATGCAGGTTCCTCTATTTCTTTGTCCTCAATTCTAGAGACTGCCAAGCTCAATGGCGTGGTTTCCGATGATGGATTGCCCGGTACCACGCCACTCGTGAGTTCATGGTCAGCGCTCGTAGCACCGGGAATCGTATCGTTCACAGATCTAACGTCCGCATCCACCACCGCCACTTTCTCAGCACCAGGCATCTACGTTCTTGAGCTGATGGCCAATGACGGCCTGGCCATTACGCGCGACACGGTGCGCATTACGGTTGGATGGTCCGACGGAGCGATCTCTCCACCGGACGGTCTGGTTGCTCATTGGCCGGGCGACGCAACCGGGCACGAAATTATCTCCGGCTACGACGCCGATATGGTCGGGCCTGTGCAATTCAGCCCCGGACGGGTTGGGGGAGCTTTCGACTTCAATGGTCAGAGTTACGCCGTGGCACGCACGAATGCTTCGCTGGATGTGGGCTCATCCGTTGACGGATTCACAGTGGAATTCTGGTCGTTTATCACCATTACTTCGAGCTTTCAAAATCTGTTCGCATGGGCTGCTCCAGATGGCACTACTAATTTTGTCATCCGCAAAAACAGTTCAACTTCCAGAACACTTTCCATCGGATGGACCCAGGATGAAGGCACTTTCCAATCCATAAACACCCCGAACAACACCTACTCCGTCAACCAATGGCAGCATTTTGCTTTCGCCTACGATGCCGTCACCGGCACATCCCGTCTCTATCGTAACGGGATTCTCCTTCAATCGTTTTCCAACATCGGCCCTGGCGGATTCCCCACCACCGCTGACATCTATCTTGGTGGCAGCCCGCTCCATACAATGCTTCTCCAAGGTGCTCTCGACGAAGTCAGCATTTACGATCGGGTTCTGCTACCTGGCGAAGTCTGGGGGATTTATGCAGCAGGCGAGAAAGGCAAAATTCACTCCGGACCAAACCTGCCTCCCTATGTCGATGCAGGCGCCGACCTCAATCTGCCGCAAGGCGTCCTCGCGGCCCAACTACAGGGCTTTGTGTCCGATGACGGTCTTCCCGGCACTACTCCGCTCCGCGTGGTTTGGTCCAAGCTCCTCGGCCCCGGTGAAGTTTTATTCTCCGACCCCTCATGGCCCATCACTTCAGCCACGTTCTCCGAGTCTGGCATCTACGTGCTACAATTACTGGCAGACGATGGTCTCGTCGTTTCGCGCGACACAGTCCGCGTCTCCGTCGACTGGTCCGACGGCGCCATTATTCCGCCGGACGGCCTTGTCGCCCACTGGCCCGGCGACGGCACGGGACATGAGGTCATCTCCGGGTACGATGCGGACTTGGTCGGCCCTATCGAATTCATTCCTGGTCAGGTTGGAGGAGCTTTCGACTTCAGCGGCCAAAGCTACTCAACGGCACGCACCGATGGCACGCTGGATGTGGGTTCCTCGGAGGACGGATTCACCGTGGAGTTCTGGTCGTTTATTACCAGCACGTCGGGCCTCCAAAATTTAGTGGCATGGGCTACTCCAGATGGCAGCACTAATTTTGCCATCCGTAAAAACAGCTCGACTAACAGAACCCTTTCCATCGGATGGACCGACCATGGCGGGACATTCCAATTCCTCAATACTCCCACCAACACCTACACCATCAACCAGTGGCAACATTTTGCCTTCACATACGATGCGGTAAGCGGCAATTCCAGCCTCTACCGTGATGGCACCCTCGTCCATTCCTTCTCCAATATCGGCCCCGGCGGATTCCCCACCACTGGCGATATTTACCTCGGCGGTAGCCCGCTTCATTCGTTGCTCCTCCAAGGTGCCCTCGACGAAGTCAGCATCTACAATCGCCCCCTCACACTCGCCGAAGTTGCCAGCATCCATGCGGCAGGAGCGCATGGCAAGCTGCAGGTTCCAACCAATCAGCCTCCCACTGTGCTCGCGGGCTACGACCAATCGCTGGCCGATACCCTCACCTTCAACCTCGACGGACGCCTCACCGATGACGGCCTGCCAGCAGGCGGCTCGCTCACGCACGCATGGTCACAACTCAGCGGACCCGCTCCAGCAATTATCACGCAGCCGGAATCCCTCCTCACCGAAGTGACCGCACCCACCAACGGCATCTACACCTTCCGCCTCACCGCCACCGATGGAGAACTCTCTGCCCACTCCGACACGACCATCACCCTCACTACCACCGTGCCGCCCAATACGCTTCCAGTCGTCAACGTCGGCCCCGACCTTGCGATCACCCTTCCCGCACCAGCCCTCCTTGACGCAACCGTCAGCGACCCCGATGGCGGACCGCAGCCGCTCGCGCTCCAATGGTCCACCATCTCCGGCTCCGGGACGGTCACATTTGCCGACCCCACTTCCTCCTCCACTCAGGCGACATTCTCCGCACCCGGTATCTATGTCCTGCGTTTGGCGGCCAACGACGGAGCCGATACCACTTTCGGCCAGCTCACCGCCACCGTCTTCCCGGCGATCCTGAATGCCGCCCCCGTCGTCGATGCCGGACCCGACATCAACGCCGAGCCATGGGAAATCATTACCCTCCAAGGCACTGCCACCGATGACGGCCTGCCGGGCCCGCTCGTGCTGCGTTGGAGCAAGCTCACCGGCCCAGGCCACGTCATCTTCGAGACTCCAACCGCCGCCACCACCCGCGCCCAGTTTGACCAAACCGGCACCTACACACTTCAATTCCGCGCCTTAGATGGAGAAAAAGAAGGCATCGCCACGATGCAAGTCCACGTTGGCACCCCCGTCAATCGCCCGCCCACCGTCGATGCCGGAGGTCCGCTCGACGCCATCGTTGGCACCCCGGTGCCATTCTCACCATCCATCTCCGACGACGGTCTATCGCTGGGTTATACCACCCGTTCATGGCGCTATTCCAGCGGCCCCGGCGGTGCTGTGCTCGCACAGCTCCCCGGTGGCGGATTCCAGGCCACCCTCAACCGCATTGGCCAGCATGTCTTCACCCTCGAAGTCTTCGATGGTGAATTCACCGTCACCGACGATCTCGTCATCCACGCCACCGCTCCGCATCGCGTCGGCCCGTCAGTTGCTCTTGTCGAGCCCGCCGAAGGCATCACCCTCGCCGCCGGTGCCTCCGAAATCCTTTCCGCCGAAGCCGCCGATCCCGATGGCTCCATCAGCATTGTCCACTTCTACGCCAATGACCAATGGATCGGCAGCCGCACTACTGGCCCCGTTTACCGCTACACATGGAATGGCATCCCCTCCGGCACCTTCGCTCTCACCGCCGTCGCCATCAACGAAATCGGCCAATCCACCACCTCCGCCCCGGTCACCCTCCACGTCACCGAAGCCCCCGTAGGCCTGCGCCTTGCACATCCCGCCAACGGATCCCTGCACCCGGCGGATTCCCCCGTCGTCCTGCATGCCATCGGCACCGGCGGCGCAGCCATCACTTCAGTCTCCTTCTTCCGGGATGGCCAACCGCTTGGCACCACATCCACCGTTCCCTTCACCACCACATGGCAGCCCGATGGCAGTGCCACGGCCACATTCACCGCGACCGCCACCACCGTCGCAGGTCTGGCCCTTGCAGCCGGTCCCGTCACCATCTCGCTCGTTGGTTCCGGAGAAACCGATGGCTATCTTGAAATCCTGTTCCCTGAGCCCGGCGATGTCATCACTGCTCCCACCGCCATTCTCGGCACCTTCACCGGTGACCTCCTCGACACCTACACCCTGCAATACCGCGCCATCGCACGCGAATGCTCCGATTGGCAGACCTTCGCCTCTGGCTCCGCTCCGGTAGGCGAAATCGATGAACCCGCGCCGCTCGGCACCTTCGATCCCACCCTCCTCCTCAATGGCGTTTACGAGATCCGCCTCACCGCCACCGACCTCATCGGACGCGAATGGACCACCCCGCCCACATCCCTCGTTGTCGATGGTGGAATGAAAGTCGGCCACTTCCAGGTTGCCTTCAATGATCTGGAGATCCCCCTCGCCGGAATGCCTGTCACCATTACCCGCACCTACGATTCCCGCGACCTGTGCCCCGGCGACTTCGGTCGCGGCTGGAACCTCGATATCGACACCATCCGCCTGGAATCCTCCCATCCCCTCACCAAAGGCTGGGTCGGCGACATCCAGCCACCGCCCACCGGCAATCCGAATGAAATCCCCGTGTATTCCCTCGTCGACGATGCCGCTCACCGCATGAGCATCCGCTTCCCCGACGGCACGACCGAGACCTTCCAGCCCACCCTGCGCATCAAAGCGACCGGCCAGACATCCCGTGCCATCAACCCCATCACCATCGGCACCGCCCTCGAAGTGGCCATCGTGCCCGATGGCAATACCACCGCCACCCTGCGTCCGCTTGGCTTCCCGTCCACCGTTTACCTCATGGATGGCCTGCAAGGACGCATCACCCTCGACACCGCTCCCTTCGAATTCGCGACCATCTCCGAGCCGTCAGGCTGGGAGATGGTCACCCTCGATGGACGCACACTCACCTTCGATGCCAAAGGCCACCTCATCACCATGCAGGACACCAATGGCAACCGCCTTGCGTACACCCGTAATACCCAGGGCCACGTCACCGCTGTCGTCCACACCAGCCCCATTGATCCCGAAAATGGCGGCGGAACCCATGTCGAACAAATCACCCTTACCCGCGACGCACAGGGCCGCGTGACACAAGTCACCGATCCCGCCGGCAACGACATCACCTACGCCTATTCCCCCGAAGGCCAACTCGCCTCCGTCACAGATCGCGCAGGTGACACCGTCTCCTTCGAGCACAGTCCGCAATCCCTTCTCCTCGATATACACGATCCGCGCGGCACCCGCGCCCTGCGCAACGAATACGACGATCAAGGCCGCCTCACCCGCACCATCGACCCCGACGGCAAAATCACCGCCTTCACCTACAACCTCACCGGACGCACTCAGAGTATCACTGACCGCCTCGGACGCACTACCACGCACGAATACGACACCCGTGGCAACGTCACCCGCATCACCGACCCGCTCGGCCACACCACCACGTCCACTTACGATAGCCGCGATAACCAACTCACAGAGACCGATCCGCTCGGCCGCACCACCACCTACTCCTACAACTCCCGCAACCTCCTCACCTCGCTCGCCGACCCACTCGGCCACGCCACCACGTTCACCTACGACCCGCGTGGCAACCTGCTTACCCTCACCGACCCGCTAGGACGCAGCACCCATCACACCTACGACAGCAAAGGCAACCTCAAAACTATCACCGATGCAGCCGGAAATATCACCCGCCACAATTACGATGCTGCAGGCAACCGCGTGCGCGAAGAGGACGCGCTCGGCCACATTACCGCCTACACTTACGACTCCCAGGGCCGCATGACCCGCAGCGTGGATCCGCTTGGCCATGCCACCGACTACACGTACGATGCTAATGGCAACCGCCTGACCGAAACCACCACCCGCACCATTGAAGGCGGGGCCGTTCAAACCCTGGTCACTATTTTCGAGTACGATCCCGCCGACCGTCTCGTCGCCACTATTAGCCCCGACGGCAGCCGCGTCAGTACTCCATACAACTCCATTGGCCAGGTGGCCTCATCCATCGATCCGCTCGGTCGTGCCACCACTTTTAACTACGATGCTCAGGGTCGCCAGGTCCGGGTCACTCACCCCGACGGGCTGTTTGAAGACCGCGCCTACGATGAGGAAGGCCGCCAAATCGAGACCCGCGACCGCGCCGGTCGTGACACCACTTTCGAATACGATGCCCTCGGTCGCCTAGTCAAAACCGTCGCCCCCGACGGAGCAGAAACCGCGACCGTCTACGATGCCGCCGGACGCGTCATCCAGTCCATTGATGCTTTTGGCAACATCACTGCCTTCGAATACGACGCTGCCGGACGCCGGACAAAAGTCATCGACGCGCTCGGAAACGAAACAAGCCAAACCTACAATGCAGCGGGCAACTTGCTCACTGTAACCGACGCACTCGGCCGGGTGACTACCCATACCTATGACCAGCTCAATCGCCGCATCCGCACTACTTTCGAAGACGGGACATTCACTAGCTCCGAATTTGATGCCATCGGACGCCGCATTGCCGATATCGATCAGGCCGGACTTCGCACCGAGTACGGCTTTGATGACCTTGGACGTTTGGTGGAAGTAGCCGATGCCGAGGGCGCGACCACCACCTATGCATACGACGAAATAGGCAATCAGCTCTCACAAACCGATGCGCTGGGCCGCACTACCACCTATGCATACGACCGCTTGGGCCGCCGACTGAGCCGCACCTTGCCACTCGGTCAATTCGAACATTCACAATACGATGCGGCGGGCAATATCTTGCAGCGTATCGATTTCAACGGAAGCACGACCACTTATTCATACGACGCCCTCAACCGCATCCTAAGCCAATCGCCCGACCTGGTGGCATGGCCAGGTGCCCAGCCCACCGAATTCACCTACACCCCGACCGGCCAACGCGCTACCATGAGCGATTCAACCGGGGTCACCACTTACCACTACGACAACCGTGACCGCCTCACTTCGACTATCACCCCACAAGGCGGACTCGATTATTCCTACGATGCGGCAGGCAACCTAATTTCCACCACCAGCACCGACCCCGAGGGCATCGCAGTCACCTACACACATGACCCGCTTAACCGGTTGGCGACTCTCACCGAGTCAAACCTCGGCACCACGAACTACACCTACTCCCCGGTAGGAAGCCTGCATCACGCGGTCCTGCCCAATGGCACCACCACCACACATCAATACGACAGCCTCGACCGATTAGTGCGCCGTGCCACGACTCGCGGAGCCGATCTCATTGCCGACTTCCAATACTCTCGTGGCCCGGCCGGCCACCGCACAGTCGCCACTGAACTCATCGCACCGCAGTCCGGCCCCGGTGCCCCTGCGCCCCTGGCCCGCACAGTCGCGTACACTTACGATGACGTGCACCGCCTCGTAGCCGAAACCATCACCGCCGCAGCCTCACCACTGGCAGGAGCCAGCTCCGGCCCCATGGGCACCATTTCATACGCGCACGATTTGGTGGGCAACCGGCTGTCCCGCACCAGCTCCGTCACCGGCATCCTAAGCCAGGTATTTACCTACGACGCGAACGACCGCCTCGCGAATCAAGGTTATGATGCCAATGGGAACACGTTGACCGGCAGTCCAAGTGATGCTGCGGCGGATACGTTGGAGAGCGAGTACGATTTCATGAACCGTCTTGTGCGTGCCGTGAAGGCTGATGGCACCGTGGTGGAGACCATGTATAACGGCGATGGCCAGCGGGTGCAAGAATCAGTCACTGCGGGCGGCATCACAACACTGACATCTTTCCTCATCGACAACCTCAGCCCAAGCGGCTGGCCACAAGTGGTGGAAGAACGCATCAATGGCACCCTTGCGGTGACGTACACCTTCGGCCACGACCTCATCGCACAAGACCGCAAGGATCATGGCAGCGGCAATTGGACTGCATCATTCTACGGCTACGACGGCCACGGCAGCGTGCGCCTCCTCACCGATGCGCTGGGCCAGATCACCGACACCGTGACCTACGACGCCTTCGGCGAACTCCTTCACACCGAAGGTGCCACCACAAGCAACTACCTTTATGCCGGGCAACAATTCGCCCCTGCCTTGGGCCTATACTACAACCGTGCCCGCTACCTGAGTTCCAATCACGGGCGTTTTTGGTCGATGGATGCGTTTGAGGGCTATCAAAACGACCCACAGAGCCTTCACAAATACCTTTATGCGCATGGGGATCCGGTGAATGGATGGGATCCTAGTGGATTTTCGTTCTTAAGCTCACTCGGAGCGCTTCACATAAGATCTACAATGATCCTAAATTCTATGTCACCTACAATTGCTTATTATTATGCAATAGGAGCTGTCTCAGCTGCTAAAGGCGCACAGTTTGTAAATAATCTGGCCATGCAGATAGTGAGTAGAGGAAATTATTTAACCGCTTATGAGGTGCCTATAAGGACCGCGCAGGGTCAGCAAATAGGTAAGCATACACTAGACTTACTAATTCGAAGAAGGGTAGCCGGCACGGATAAATGGGTTAATACGCTTGTGGAGGGAAAAGGCGTTCCATGGCAGTTATATTTTCAAGCTCCTAATGGATGGCAGAATTATCTTGTTCAGTTGGGAAAGCAAGCTGAAGCAAATAGTAGAGCAATGCGAGCCGCAGGGCAGGTTATTAATGATCGGATAATTGTTTTCTCTTCCCCTGTGGCGCAAAGACTAAAGCCTGCTATGATGGAAATCGAGGCTGTGGTGTCAAAGCACTATAATAAAATTATATGGGGAGAAAAGGCGTTTGAGGAGTGGATTAAGAAAAATTAAATTATGAGCTCATTTGTTTTTTTGGTTTATAAACCTGATTTAAAATCAACTAGCAAAATTGATGGCGTTTATTTATATAAGTTAATATGCGAAGACTTGGAGAAAATTTCTATCGAAAGTGGATTACCTTCGCTGAAAAATTATATAGTGCATCTTGATGGTGAGGGTTTTGCAAATGATGATAATGAACTTGCTGATGAGTTATTTTTTGAGATATCGTCCTTTATCGAGCTTTTGGATAAATATATTATTATAATTAGTGATAAAAACTTTAAAACTGAATTGTTGATATTGCGCGAAGAGCTATCTATTATAAGTAAGCAATGTAAATTGTTTTTCCTGGGGGCCGCGTAATAATCTCCTCTCCTGAGGTTCATTTTAACGGCTTTTTCTGAAATTTAGCTGTTCTCGAGTTGTTATCGTGACACTAATTATGATGCCTGCTACTCTAGTTTCGTGAATTTGGATTATTGCAGAGCTTGGCTTGGATCGTGCATGGGCATCGCAATTTTACTCGCAGGCTTATTTGTCGCGAGTTCTCCCGCCAACACAGCACGCACGCTGCCCGACGGCACCGTCGAAACGCTCGTCACTTCCACCACCTATGACGCCAATGACCGCGTCAACTCCACCACCTTCCCCGACGGCTCGACCACTGCCACGGACTACAATTCCATCGGCCAGATCGAGACATCCACCGATCCGCTCGGGCGCATCACCACCTACACCTACGACACTCAGGGCCGTCAAACCCGCGTCACCCATCCCGACGGACTCTTCGAAGAAACCACCTACGATGTCGAAGGCCAGCGCATCGCTGCCACCGACCGCGCCGGACGCACCACCACCTTCGAATACGACCCCGCCGGACGCCTCACCAAAACCATCGCCACGGATGGAGCAATCTCCGAGACCGTGTTCGATGCCGCCGGACAAGTCGCCCAATCCATCGACCCGCTCGGCAACGCCACGCATTTTGAGTACGACGCGTCAGGCCGCCGCATAAAAACCATCGACGCCCTCGGCAACGAAACAAGCCAGACCTACGACGACGCAGGCAATCTGCTCACAATGACCGACGCCCTCGCTCGAACGGCCACCTACCTGCACGACACCCTCAACCGCCGCATCCGCACCACCCACCACGATGGCACCTTCGTCCGCACCGAATACGATGCCCTCGGACGCCGCATTGCTGAAATCGATCAGGCCGGTATCCGCACGGAATTTGCCTACGATGATGCCGGACGTCTGCTCGAAATCACAGACGCCCAGGGCGGTGTCACCCGCTATGAATACGACGAGCTAGGCAACCAAACCGAGCAGATCGACGCGCTCGGGCGACGCACATCGTTCACCCACGACCGGATAGGCCGCCGCCTCACCAGCACACTCCCGCTCGGCCAATCCGACTCCTCCACCTATGACGCGGCTGGCAACGTGATCACTCGCACCGATTTCAACGGCCGCACGACGTCCTTCGCCTACGACAATCTCAACCGCCTCATCAGCAAAACCCCCGATCCTGTGGCATGGCCGGGATCTGTGCCCGTGGAATTCACTTACACCGCGACCGGCCAACGCGCCACCATGAGTGATGTCAGCGGACTGACGACCTACCAATATGACATGCAGGACCGCCTGGTGGCTACAACCACGCCGGAGGGCGGGTTGGAAAACACCTACGATGCAGCAGGCAACCTGCTTTCCACCACCAGCGTTGATCCCGAGGGCATTGCGGTGACCTACACGCATGACCCGCTCAATCGCCTTGCGAGTGTAAGCGAGGCAAACCTTGGCCTCACCTCCTACACCTACACGGCCGTTGGCAGCTTACACCACGCGGTCTTGCCCAACGGCACCACAACCACGCATCAATACGATAGCCTCAACCGCCTGGTGCGCCGTGCCACGACTCGCGGAGCCGACCTCATTGCGGATTTCCAATACACCCGCGCCACCACCGGCCACCGACTCACATCCGCCGAACTCATCGCGCCACAGCCCGGCCCCGGCGCACCGCAGCCACTGGCCCGGTCAGTCAGCTACACGTATGACACTCTCTATCGCCTCACATCCGAAACTATCTCGCCAGTCGCGTCCGCACCAGCCGGAGCGACTTCGGGTCCCGTGGGAGCAATTGCCTACACACACGATGCAGTCGGCAACCGTCTCACCCGCTCCAGCACGGTTGCCGGGAACCTGAACCAGGTGTTCTCCTACGATCTCAACGACCGCCTCGCGCATCACGGTTACGATGACAACGGCAACACACTCACCGGCAGCCCAAGTGAAAGTGCTCCCGATCTACTGACCAGCGATTACAATTTCGAGAACCGTCTCGTGCGGGCAGAAAACCCCGACGGCAGCATCATTGAAACCGCCTACAACGGCGATGCCCAGCGCGTGCGCGAATCAGTCACAGCGGGCGGCATCACAACGGTGACCACCTTCCTCATCGACAACCTCAGTCCCAGCGGCTGGCCACAGGTCGTCGAGGAGCGAGTCAACGGAACCCTCGCGGTTACCTACACCTACGGCCACGATCTCATCGCCCAGGACCGCAAGGATCATGGCAGCGGTAATTGGACTGCATCATTCTACGGCTACGACGGCCACGGCAGCGTACGCTTCCTCACCGATGCCTTGGGTCAGATCACCGACACCGTGACCTACGACGCCTTCGGCGAGCGCATCCACAGCGAAGGCGCGACGGCCAACAACTACCTCTACGCCGGACAACAATTTGCCCCCTCCCTGGGTCTCTACTACAACCGCGCCCGCTTCCTAAGCGCAAATCACGGACGCTTCTGGAATCAGGACGTATTCGAGGGATTCCAAAACGATCCACAAAGTCTGCACAAATACCTGTACGCCCATGGTGATCCAGTGAATGGATGGGATCCAAGCGGATATCTGACGATTGGAGAGCTTGCCGCAGGTCTGGCCATTCGCGTCACACTGTTTGCTAGTAGGTTCAATGCATATGCATATTCCGCCGGAGGTGCCGCTCTTGCACGTTACCACAGGGCACTTGGACGATTTGCGCAACGAGTGCCGGAAATGCTGCTGTCCGGTGCGCGAAATATACAGCAAATTGCATATAATGTTAGACTAGGGAGTGGCAAAACAAACGTCGACTTTGTGTTCCGAGTTGGTAGGGCCAGGCACGCATTGGAAGCCAAATACAGTATGCCAACAAGTGGTGATAGTTTGCAGAGACTTGCAAGTCAGGTGAGGATTATGGTTAACTCGCCGCTAATTCAGGAAAAAATTGTATGGACATTACAGCCTCCCACAAGGAAAGCTCTAAATGCTCTCCAGAGAACAGTGGGTCCAGATGTATACTCTCAAATTAAAATCGTAAGTGGTGTGGAAGATCTTGTTAGTCTTTTGAAGACCCTAAAAGTGACCGGACTTTAAAATAAATGAAAGTTAAAAATATTTTATTAAAGTCTTATAAGAAGACTTTGGAAGGCGATGGGTTATTCAAAGAGATGGTCTCAAGAGATTGCAGTGATGATGCGCTCTTCCGATGGCGTAACGGAAAAAATATTCAAGGATTTCTTGGGATTCAGATAAATGACGAATCTGAGATGATCTTTAAGCTTGTTGGATATTGGACGCGTACTAATCTAAATCCATTCTTTTTGCCCGCAATTATGTGTCCACATGATTGCCCGGATCTCGGGATCGAAAAGGACGAACCAATCGAGGGATGTTTTTCCTTCGATGTGGGATCACTTTGGAACCCCAAACAGGGAAAACTATGGACCTTAGAAAACGATTCTTTTGATGCGCGAGCTAATACACCATTTAGACCTTCGGTTGAAGCAATGATTAGTAGAGTTGAGTCTGCGGTTAGTGCGGGATACACTAAAATCGTTTCTGAATTAATTCCGTACTTTAATGAAATGGATCAAAAATAAAATTCCGCGAATAAAAGTTGACTCGGAGACCACGAAGAGTTGGACACTGGTATATGAATGCAGCAGCTACCCCATGCCTCACCTTATTATGTTGTAGCTCCATGAAGATAAGTCCCCAACGAATTAAAGCACTACTGGATATCCATGGGTTTGAGTTAACTTGGTTGGATGAGTGTAGCTTTGACATTCGGTTTAGCAGGGCGTCCTCGGTGCATGGCCTGTATGAGCAAGTTTGGATTGTCGGCCTCGGCAAAAGAGGTGAGGCTGTTGCGTGTCGATTTGGAATTGCCGCAGTTTCTGGGGGGAAACTTGTCGTTAAAGGTTTGGGAAATACTTATCATGTGCCTGAGATTGATGAAGATAATATCCATGGTTTCACTGAAATAGCATGTATTTCTGAAGCTAAGACGTGGGAGCAGAGACTAGCCGATTTGGTCAATCGGAAGCCTGAATTTTTTCAAATGGATGCCGACCAGTTGTATGATATTACGTCATCGGCCAGGAAAGCAGCCCACCGTTATTTAGATTTTTTACCGAATGGAACTAACATTAATTTCTCAGACCTTAAAAACTTTTTTTTAGAAAAAGCGACACAAGAGCAAACGATAGAAGCAACCACAATCGCGGAATGGCCTGGAGTAGCTAGAGTAAGAAAAGCATCGCATATATATGAAATTGCAGCTTTGCTAATACTTATGTATTCAGAGCAAGTAGAAGATTTTAAATCATTACTAGATGACCGCGATTATTTGTCTAATCAAGAGCTTTTCTGGAGAGTTCAAATAATTGTTGATTGTATAATAAGAATGCATGAATCATGGCAAAAATATTTTATCTATAAATAACGGGGCGACAGTCGCGGCATACGTAATCCTGAGAGGTGCTCTAAAATTGGACATTGATGACCTCGAAATCTAAACTTTCTTATTGGGAGTATGCTGTGGCAGCAGCTGTAATTATCTTCCTTATTGGATTGGCTCTCAAAAGTAGTTATCCACTGCAGGCTACTTTAGCTATGCGAGGCGGGATGGCGATAGGTGGTCTTGGAGGGTTGATGTTGTCATTACTTTTCTTTGCTGACGCTAAACGTCTCTGGTCCGAGAGACAACAAGCCTCTGGCAACAAAATCATTAGTTTGATTTTAGTGCCTGTCTTGGCGATACTAATCTCTGCAGCCGGATGCGGTGTTATATTGTTCGCGCTCAGAGGACTAATGTAAGAGTTCACCTTTGCATCCTCATTTTCTTTCCAAAGAAGCTCTCCATGGAGGTAATAAAAATGCCAAAAAATAATTTAGAATATCAGCTCTTTCAAGCGACCTCAATCTCCTATGTCGTTATTGCTACTATTGTGATCATGCTTGGAATATTTTTTACAAAAATTTTCAGGTTTGAGGGCAAAATTTATATACTTTTCTTGTTTTCTATAATTATACTAACGGCTTTGCACTTAATAAACAAAAACAACTTTAATTTATATGCAAGGATTGCAGGTGACTTTTCACTTTACTTTTCGATAGGCCTTTTTGCTAATTTGGTTGATTTTTATTTTAAGAATAGACGCTCAAATAAAAAATACTAACCTCCTTGGTGTTGATGTTTATAATATAATTGTGGGGAACTGGGGGTCAGTCATGCTTTTTTGCAATGCAATCGGAAATCGTTAAATATCATACCTAACCCCGACACCTCTCGACACCATTTCCATGACCCCGACACCATTTCCAAACTCGCTAAGGTGACTACCTGCCACGGAGAATCTGGTCATATTTAGCGTGCGTTCCAATCCAAATCCAGTGGTAGCTATCATCTTCCATGATGGCCAGAGCCCGATAATCTTGAGTGACTCGGACGGACCAGAGCTGGCCGATTGGCTTGAACTGGAGTGACGGATGCTGTGGGTTGCTTTGCCAAAGCAGGTATGTTTGCGGGCTAGGTTCTGAATTTGATCCGGCAGCTCGTCAAACGCTTTCCAAAACTTATGAGTCACGAATGACTTCATCCAATGGGCGGACTTTGGAAGCGCTGATGTCGGCGCGTGCCTGGTTGATGAAATCGTCAAGTTTGCCGCTTTTTAAGTCAGACTCGATTTGCAAATCCCACTCAGACCAAAGTTCGTCTGCAAACTCATGGAGTAGCTTCCACCGTTCGCTTGGAGGAAGACTGCGAATGGCAGCTGAAATCTCTGTCGTGGTGCTCATCTCGGAGTAAATATAGGCAATGAGCAAGGGAAGCGCAAGCCCGGTGAGTTGAGGTGAAACTCCGAATGGCTCCCCTGCCTGTGCGGCTTCACCACTTTATTCTGGCATCTTAATGGAGGATTGGGGGTCAGTAGTATCAGATAACCCTCAGTCAGTCACGGGGACCCGATTGGGGCTTTTTTACGCAGTGTAGTGGTAGCGCAATTGAGCAATTTCGAGCGTTTTTCCATCAATACGATAAACCATCCGATGCTCTGAATTCATCCTGCGCGACCAAAATCCGGCGAACGTGTGCTTGAGTGGCTCAGGCTTTCCGATTCCTTCATAGGGACTTCTTGCCGTATCTTTAATCAGTTCATTGATCTTTCGGACGAGCTTCTTATCTGTCTGCTGCCAGTAAAGATAATCTTCCAATGCTTGAGGTGCGAAAAGAATGTTCACTTCGTCTGCAATTCGGACAATGTCTTTGTGATCCCTTTCCCTTTGTTGAGCGCTTCAATTGAATCAATCAGACGCTTTGCATTGGCAGGTGAGCGCAAAAGATATGCTGTCTCTTGAAGAGACTCGAAATCTTCCAGCGAAAGCATCACAACGGCTTGATTGCGATTTCGAGTTATGATCACAGGATCGTGGTTATTGCACACTTGATCCATTGTGGAAGCCAGGTTCTCTCTGGCGGCGGTATAGGATATGGCAGTCATATGGACATTATCTTGTCCATGGACGACCGTGTTGTCAAGCGGAGACTTTTTCTTGCACAACGTCCGAGGTGTGGCGCGGCGGGAGAATGTGTCCAGAGCGCACCTAGGCTTTGCGAGATAGGCAGACATACTTGTTCTATCTCCAAATCTGGCAACCGAACCGAGAACCGCAGTCCCGCCGTTGCCACTACTGGCTTCCTGCTGCACTCTGATTGCTACGTCTCCCATCCGGGGGCAGATCGCGCTACCTTCGGCGGCGAACAAAGTCTTGAGCAAGATGCCCGCACCCTGGAGCTACCGCCTTCGGACGGTTTCCGACGAAGCCGCTCAGATTTGCGTAACACGCCGGATCGAATAGATCAGGCTGGCACGCCGCCGATCCAGTCGGGCAGCCTTGTTTTCACCCTTGCCCGCAGCCGCACCAGCAGGCTGTAGAGGCCGAAGTATGCGCGGTTGACGTAGATGCCGTGTGGTGATCCGCGCTGGCCGCGCAGGTTTTTGAGGGCCGGACTTTCGCGGTTTGCACTGCCCAGCACGTAGAGCGATTCCATAAAATCCTTATCGCCGAAATCAAAGCTTTCATGCCGGAATGGCTGAGCCAATTGTGAAATGGAGTTCAGACACACTTTCACCATTTCCGCGCGCTGCTGAGGGGTATCGGTCTCGAGGAAAATTTCCATGTCATCCATTGCGGACTCCAGCAATCCGGGATCCGTGATCATGGCCGGATCGAGGAAGCGGAAGTGTTTGTAATAAAAATCGTCGCCCAACTGCTTGGTGCAGCCAAAATCCAGGACGATCAATTCCTCGCCGTTTATCAGAAAGTTCCCCGGATGGGGATCCGCGTGGAATTGATGCAGCTCGTGGATTTGGAATTCGTAAAAGTCCCACAGTGCCTGGCCGATGCGGTCGCGGGTTTCCTGGGATGCGGGGCCGTCTGCAAACTTGTCCAGAGGCATCCCCTCCACCCAGCTCATTGTCAAAATACGTCGCGAGGAAAGCTCCGGGAAATATTCTGGAAAGCGAATTCCTTCCAAATGGGCGGTGGCGTCTGATAGCTCAATGGATTTGCGCATTTCCATTGCGTAGTCCGTTTCTTCGAGCAGGCGCTCTTCGACTTCGCGGAAGTATTGGGCCACATCACGTTCCTTGAGGCCAAGGATTTGAAGCGCGATGGGTTTCACGACTTGGAGATCGCTGCGCAGGCTCTCCGCGACGCCGGGGTATTGAACTTTCACGGCATATTCCCTGCCGTCCAGCGTTGCGCGGTGGACCTGTCCGATCGAAGCCCCGTGCGCCGCATCTCTGGAAAATGTCTCGAAAATTTCTGTTGGCCCTTTTCCGAACTCGCGGCGGAATGTGCGCTCCACGAGCGGATACGATAGCGGCGGTGCGGAATATTGCGCTTGCGAAAATTGAGCAGCATATGCAGGCGGCAGCAGATTTTTATCAATGCTCAGCATCTGCGCGAGTTTGAGCGGGCCGCCTTTTAGTTTGCTGAAGGTCTTGTAAACCGCATCCGCATTTTCAGCGTGGAGAGCGGTGCGATCATCCGAGCCGCCCACTGCAGTGCGACCGTAGTGTTTTAGATAATTGAAGCTGACCTGTGCGCCGGTGCCCACCAGCGTGGCCATGCGTCCAAGTTTGCTGCTTTGAATCGAGTCTTGAGAATCCATGCGGTTGCGGTGGCCCTTCGATCAGGCTGCCTTGTCCGCAGACGCACAGTTTTTTGGGATGAGGAAACGGGCGAGGTCCACTGCAGAGTCCAATGCCTGAGAGCGTAGAACATCAAATGCCAATGCAACGGACTTCTCGATGTAGGCGTCCGTTTTTACGAACCCTTCGCTCATGTCCTTGAGATAAAAATCAATCACACTCCGGAAATGCAGGTGCAATGCTTCCGGGTACAACATCCCGAGACGGCCGCGGTCCGCAATCTCGCCGGTTGTGATGCCATGCTCGATGATGGACTTGGCAAAATTCTTATGGCGCGTTTCAAATCCGCGCAGGTAAGCTGGACGCTGGTAAATGCCAATGTTGAGGCGGTTTAGAAGTAATGAACGGTGCTCCAGTGCGTGTTCGAAATAGGCGTAAAGGAATGCCAGTTGGCGCTCACGTGCATTGAATCCCTGCCATGCCTCGCCGCTCTCGACGGACTGAATCACATGGGTGAGTGATTCCGCCCAGTAGGCGCTTTCCGCAGCTTCAAAGCTGCCAAATGCTGAAAAGAAATCTTTCTCTGGAATGCCAGCGTCTTTGCAGAAGCGGTAAACCGATGCGGGCGGGGCTCCGAACTCTTTGAGATGCTCGACCAGTGTGGACAGGATGTGTTGACGGGATTCCATAATGATTAGTGCTAAAGGTAGCATGGATGTTTCGCGTGCCAAGCCACATCGGTTGCAGAAAACCGACAGGAGCCGGAATGTGCCGCAAATTTGCGCAGGGTGATTTTTTAGGAAATCCGGACTGAGAGGATTTGACATGTCGGAGGCAATCTGGTGCTCTTTGGTGTAATGAAACTTATCGCTGTTCTCACCCTGGTTATCACTGCATGGACTTTCACCTCCTGCACGACTCTGAATAATCGCCGGGATCTGTATTCGCCAAGCCGCGCCACTGAGGATACCACCGTTCAGGTAGTCGACCCGCTGGCACTGCCCTGAGTCGCAGCCTTTGCTTATTTTTGTGGCAGAGTTCTGCCGCGTCCCTTTGGAGCGACTATTCGTCGACCGGCTTCCGGGTTTCTGGAAAATTCGGTCATTGCCATAGGGTTTGAAATTTGGTGGATAAGTGGCTTTCCTCGTCACCAGTTGTTTTTTTATGCCACGCGATACATCCATTCAGAAAATTCTCCTCATCGGCTCCGGGCCAATTGTCATCGGGCAGGGGTGTGAGTTTGACTACTCCGGCGTGCAAGCGTGCAAGGCGCTTGCCGAGGAAGGCTACGAGGTGGTGCTCATCAATTCCAACCCCGCCACCATCATGACGGATCCGGAATTCGCATCCCGCACCTACATCGAACCGATCACCCCGGAGATGATCGAGAAGGTGATCGTTGCGGAAAAACCCGACGCGCTACTTCCCACTCTCGGTGGCCAGACTGCTCTCAATGCCGCCATGGAGTTGGTGAAAAATGGCGCTCTCGACCGGCACAATGTGCGCCTCATCGGAGCGAATGCCAAAGCCATTGAGATGGGCGAGGATCGGCAGCTTTTCAAAGAAGCCATGATCCGCATCGGCCTGGATGTCCCGCTTTCGGGCACTGCGCACACGATTGAGGATGCGCGCCGCATCGCCGGCGAGATCGGGCGTTTCCCGCTGGTCGTGCGTCCTGCTTTCACGCTGGGTGGCAGCGGCGGCGGTATCGCCTACAACCGTGAGGAATTTGAGGAAATCGTCGAGCGCGGACTCGATCTTTCCCCGGTCACCGAAGTCCTCGTCGAGGAATGTTTGCTCGGCTGGAAGGAATACGAAATGGAAGTCATGCGCGACCACGCCGACAACTGCGTCGTCATTTGTTCCATCGAAAACTTCGATCCCATGGGTGTGCACACGGGCGACTCGATCACGGTCGCGCCGATCCAAACGCTCACGGACAAAGAATACCAATACATGCGCAACGCATCGTTTGCGGTCATTCGCGAGATCGGTGTGGAAACGGGCGGATCGAATATCCAGTTTGCAGTGGACCCGACCAACGGACGCATGATCGTCATCGAGATGAATCCGCGTGTAAGCCGGTCATCCGCACTGGCATCCAAGGCAACAGGATTCCCAATCGCCAAGATCGCAGCAAAGCTTGCCGTGGGTTACCGCCTTGATGAGCTGAAAAACGACATCACCCGCGAGACCCCGGCGAGCTTCGAGCCGACCATCGACTATTGCGTGGTGAAAATCCCGCGCTTCACTTTTGAAAAATTCCCCGGTGCGGATACCACGCTCACGACGCAGATGAAAAGCGTGGGCGAGGCCATGGCCATCGGGCGCACATTCAAGGAAGCGTTTCAAAAAGCATTGCGCTCACTGGAGACCGGGCGTTTCGGTCTGGGCAATGACGGCAAGGACGTGGAGCCAAAGCTCAGTGATGGATCGTGGGACATGGAAACGATCCGCCAGCGGCTGGCAACGCCGACCTGCGAGCGTGTATTTTACCTTCGCTACGCATTCCTCGCCGGGATGACCCTCGACGAAGTGCAGGACCTTTCAAAAATCGATCCCTGGTTCCTCGAACACATCCGCCAACTCACCGAAGAAGCGGAATCGTATCGCAAATCCGGTAAGATACCGATGCGCCGCGCAAAAAAACTTGGGTTTTCAGACCGCCAGCTTGCCACGCTGGTAGGCCGCACGGAAGATGAGATCCGCGCTGAGCGGATTGCTGCCGGCATTCTGCCGACTTACCGTTTGGTGGATACCTGTGCGGCTGAGTTTGAAGCTTACACGCCGTATTATTATTCGACCTATGGGGACGAAAACGAGACGCGTCCGTGCGACAAACGCAAGGTGATGATCCTTGGCGGCGGACCCAATCGGATCGGCCAGGGCATTGAGTTTGATTACTGCTGCGTCCACGCCGCGTTTGCGCTCAAGGAAGATGGATTTGAAACGATCATGGTGAACTCGAATCCGGAGACGGTTTCCACGGATTACGATACGAGCGACCGACTTTATTTCGAACCGCTCACGTATGAAGATGTCCTGAACATTTACCAGCAGGAGCAGTGCTGGGGAGTGATTGTGCAATTCGGCGGTCAAACTCCGCTCAACCTCGCAGCACGCCTCGAAGCGGCTGGCGTGAATGTGATCGGCACCAGCCCTGCCAGCATCGAAATGGCAGAGGATCGCAAGGCATTTTCCCAAATGCTAAAGAAGCTCGGACTGCTCCAAACTCCGAGCGGCACGGCGGTCAACGAAGCGGAAGCCATCGCGATTGCGAATGAAATCGGTTACCCGGTAATGGTGCGCCCTTCGTTTGTGCTGGGTGGACGCGCCATGGAAATTGTTTATGGCGAAGAGGATCTCAAGCGTTACATCCGCAACGCTGTCGAGGCTGGTCCCGACAAGCCGGTGCTCGTGGATCGTTTTCTTGAAGACGCTACGGAGGTCGATGTGGATTGCATCGCCGATGGCGAGATCAGTGTGATCGGTGCGATCATGGAACATATCGAGCAGGCGGGCATTCACAGCGGCGACAGTGCTTGCGTGATCCCGCCGTTTTCGCTCAGCGAATCCGTGAAAGAAACCATCACAACCGCAACGAAGGCCATGGCCAAAGAGCTGAAAGTGCGCGGACTCATGAATGTGCAGTTCGCTGTGAAAGGCGATCAGGTCTATGTGCTCGAGGTCAATCCGCGCGCGTCGCGCACTGTACCATTTGTGAGCAAGGCCATTGGCGTGCCGCTGGCAAAACTCGCCGCGCAAGTCATGGCCGGCAAAACGTTGACCGAGCTCGGATTCACGCAGGAAGTGGTGCCGGAGCACTACTCAGTGAAGGAAGCTGTATTTCCATTTGTGCGCTTCCCCGGCATCGACATCACACTCGGGCCCGAAATGCGATCGACGGGCGAGGTGATGGGGATCGATTCGGACTTTGGCATCGCTTACGCAAAATCGCAGATGGCCGCGCAACCGGCGCTCGCGACGGAAGGTAATTTGTTCATCAGCGTCAAAGATGCCGACAAACCCGCTGCTGTGGAGATGGCGAAAGAATTCCTCGAACTCGGGTTCAAGCTCCATGCGACGAGCGGGACCGCCACGCGTCTCGAAGAAGCAGGCCTCCCGGTGCATCGGCTCTTCAAGCTCACTGAGGGACGTCCGAACGTCCTGGACATGATCAAAAATCACGAGATGCATTTCATCATCAACACACCCAGCGGCGAACGCCCGCGACACGATGAAGTCATCATCCGCAGCGCTGCTGTCGCCGCACGCATTACGATCATGACCACGCTCAGCGCCGTCAAAGCCAGCTTGCGCGCTATCCGCTCGCAGCGCGAAAAAGGCATTAGCGTGAAGGCGATTCAGGATTATCATTCGAAATGAGCGAAGAAAAAGAGAATCCTTTCAAGCTGCTGGGGAACCAAGCCGGTGCACGTCCCACGTGTCCCTCGCAATCCATCCTGGAGACATTTCCCAACCGGTTTCCGCATCGCGATTACGAGATCACATTTGATACCGAGGATTTCACTTCGTTGTGCCCGGTGACGGGTCAGCCGGATTTTGCAGCGATCACGATCCACTACGTGGCCGATCAGATTTGCATCGAAACAAAGTCGCTGAAATTTTATCTGGCGTCTTACCGCGACGTGCCGAGCTTTAATGAGGAAATCGTGAACCGGATTTTGGAAGACCTTGTTGCGGTGTGTGCGCCTAGGCGCATGACGGTGGAAGGCGATTTTTCGGCACGCGGGGGCGTTGCCGTTTCGGTCTCCGCGTCGCACCCGTAACTCCCTATGCGCAAACCGGTTGTCGTTTTACTGAGTGGTGGAATGGACTCGGTGGTTGCGCTGCACGAGGCGCATGCGGCCCACACTGTGGTGGCGGCACTTTCGTTTCACTATGGTGCGAAGCATAACGACCGCGAAATTCCGTTCGCACAATGGCAAGCGGAATCGCTGGGGATTTCCCACCAAACACTACGGCTGGATTTTATCGGGGAAACGTTTGCTTCCGACCTTTTAAAGACCGGCGGCGAGATCCCGAAGGGCCACTACGCTGAAGAGTCGATGAAAAATACTGTGGTGCCATTTCGAAATGGCATCATGCTTTCGGTCGCTGCCGGTTTTGCCGAGAGCCGCGATGCACAAGGCCTCGTGATTGCGGCGCACTCGGGGGATCACGCGATTTACCCCGATTGCCGTGATGAATTTATGTCAGTGATGCGCAAGGCGATCCAGCTCGGCACCTATGCGCAGATCGAATTGCTTGCGCCTTTTGTCAACATGACGAAAGCCTGCATTGCGGCGCGCGGGGCGGCACTCGGTGTGGATTTCGCGCAAACATGGTCGTGCTATGTGGGAGCGAATAAACACTGCGGCGAGTGCGGGACCTGTATCGAACGACGTGAGGCATTCATGCTCGCAGGGGTGCCGGATCCCACCGCTTACATGGCCGAGCCCCCGATTCCGCCACTGCCGTCGGGTTCACATAACTTATGCCCAAGACCTTATTAGTATTAGCCGCAGGAATGGGTAGCCGGTATGGCGGACTCAAACAACTCGACCCCGTCGGTCCGGATGGCGAGGTGATCCTGGATTACTCAGTGCGCGATGCGGTGCGGGCCGGATTCGATAAAATCGTGTTTGTGATCCGGCGGGATTTTGAGCGACAGTTCCGGGAGGAAGTGATCTCGCGTTTTGAGAAATCGGTCCATGTGGATGTGGCTTTCCAGGAACTTGGCGACTTGCCGGATGGGTTTGTGCCTCCGCCCGATCGCGAAAAACCATGGGGCACCGCGCATGCCATCCTTGCCGCGAGGTCTGCTGTGAGCGGACCCTCACTGGTCGTGAACGCGGATGATTTTTACGGACCGGAAGCTTACGCGGAGATGTCACGTTACTTTGATGCCGCAGAGCCGGGCAAAACTTGTGCGATGGTTGCTTATTCGCTGGCCAACACGCTTTCCGCGCATGGCACCGTCTCCAGAGGCGTGTGCTCTGTGGCGGGTGACGGCTCACTCATTTCTGTGGAAGAATATTCCGGGATCCATCGCGGAGCCGACGGCGTGATCCGCGGTAAGGACAGCGCGGGTGAACTTCGCGACTTGAATGCTTCCACGCCGGTGTCCATGAATTTCTGGGGATTCCCAGATTCCATCTTCCCCGCGTTGCAGGCTCAATTCAGCGATTTCCTCAAGACATCCGGTAACCTGCCCAAATCGGAATTTTACATTCCCACTGCAGTCCAGCATCTCGTGGATCACTCCGGCTGGCGCGTAAAGATTCTCCGCTCCGAGGCCAAGTGGCTGGGCGTGACTTATCGTGAAGATCGTGAGCACGTGGCAGCAGAACTGGCGGCCATGAGTTGCTAAAATTGACAAACTGTGCATTTTGGCTATTTTAGCCACTATGAGCATAAAATATTCATCCACCCCGATTGTCAGTGCACGTGTTCAGGACATGCCAGCGGTGACTGCCACTGAGTTGAAAAATTTCACAGCCGATGTGCTGGAGCGGGTGACCTCACGGCAGGCCGTCGCGATCACGCGACACGACAAACCGCGTGCCATCCTGTTGTCCATCGAGCAGTATGAGGAGTTGACTGGCGGCGAGGGCAATTTACTAGCTGAATTGAAAGAACAGTATCGCGGGATGCTCGATGAGATGCAGTCTCCAGAGCAGAAGGCGGGCGCCCTACGAGTGTTTGAAGCAACACCTGAAGAACTTGGAGCTGCTGCACTGCGTGGAGCACAGCGCAGAACAGGCCGCATCCAATGAATGAGCTGCCTTCAATCGTTGTCCTCGCCGGGGTTAATGGTGCAGGGAAAAGCAGCATTGCGGGCGAGTTTGTTGAAACCAGCAATTTCTATTTCAACCCTGATACCATCGCCCGCCAGATCCGCGCACTGCATCCTGATATTTCCGCCACACTTGCGAATTCCCACGCCTGGCACATTGGTAAATCCCTGCTGGAGCAGGCGATGGCTGAAGGCCGGGATTACCGGTTTGAAACCACACTCGGTGGGCGCACCATCCCCGAACTTCTGAAAAATGCTGCCAAGGGCGGGCATCTCCTGCATGTCTGGTTTTGTGGTTTAGAGAGTCCTGAACT
>JBGTCP010000182.1:0-3287 GCA_041748815.1 Chthoniobacterales bacterium | reverse complement strand
CGGATTCCACCAACGATTACGCACTCTTCGAGCAGGATGCAGGCGTGATTCTCGGTCTCTTTCACTCGCTCGGCGTCCGTCATTTCAAAATCGATGGAGTCCTCACTGCGAGTGCGCTAAGCGAAGACCGGCTGCGCCAGTTTTTCGAATTGGTCGGTGAGGGGTCAAAGCAGCAGGTGATTTTTGATTTGGATATCACTGCCGGCGTGCGACCGGGATACTTTGGTCTGATGCAGGTCGAGCGATTATTTGTTGAAAACCGCTACACGGATTTGCACGGCTACTGGCCACATCAAACGCTGCGAAATTTCTGGAAGCTCTGCCGGTGGATCGATCCCCGGAGCTTGCGCATGGAGTTTCTCAACCCCACACGGAATGCTGACAAATATCCCGAGGATCCGTTGGCTCCTTCGCACTATCCGGTGCAGACTTTGTTTGCATCCGTGATGCTCGGCGCGCCGCTTGCCTGGCTGGAAGTCAGCCATCTCGGGGCCGATCTTCTCGATGAGTTGGCACCACTCGTCGCTCTGTGGCGGAAGCACCGTGATGAACTTTACGCAGGAGATATTTTACCGATTGGTAACCCGCCTGATGGATGGTCATGGACAGGCTTTGCTTCGGTGGATGCCGACGACCGGCACATGCATGTGTTGGCTTTCCGCGAATGCAATGGGGACGCCTCAACCCGCTTTCCATTACCGACGAAAGCAGGTGCCGATTGGAAGGTGACCGTCATTGCCGGTCACGGTGAGGGTAGGTTGGCCGACGATAGCTTGAATGTAAACATCCCGCAGATGCGTGGCTTTATCTGGCTGCGACTGGCTTGATTAATTCACGCTGGGTGCCAGCTGCTTCAAAAAGTTCGGGCTCCAGTTGCATCGGAGCTGAGGCCATTTCCTTTTCCTCTGCCTGTAAGGCACGGAGAGCCAGGGACTCATGCGTCAGCCCCAATCTTCCTGAAAGAACGCTTGTGAATTCATAAGCCGCGATCTCATAATATTCGACGCAAAGACAGTGCGCGACCATCATCAAATCCCGAATGCGCCGGCATTGCCTCTCTCGATCAAGCCCTCCGCCGGCGGAGGTGGAGTCACCCTCTGCAACTCGATGGGTAATCCGTGGACAGCCGACTACTTGAAAGTTACCGGTGAGCTCGATGTTGATCTCCGCAGCAACATCGCAGCGGAGGCACGCGCGAAGATCGTTTACGAACGGCTCATCAACTTCACGGATGATCCAGGAACGAAAGACGCACTTCAGTTTCTCATGACCCGTGAAATCACCCACATGAAAGTGTTCATGAGCGCGCTGGAAAGCATGGGCAAAGATCCGCTCGATATTGGTTTGATCCCGCCGACGCCCGGCATTGTCGACAAGTATTTCAACGACTCCACTGGCGAAAATGACGAGGGCGACGAAGATTTCACCGGCCCTTGGAACAAAAGCAATGGGATAGAGATGGTGCCCGGCCCTGCACAGCCTATCGCGGAGGCAACCGCGGTAGAGGTTCAGAATGAAGTTCAAAATGCGGTGAAGAAATCGCCAGGCACAAAAGGAAAGTCGAAAAAAACCCGGTAGAAGACGATTCTAGCAAGCTAGCCCGCGGACCCCGGGGCTTATGCCTGTCTATGCGCGACCGGGTGTGGGATCCTAAAAAGTCGACGGGCAAGGGCCGAACCAAAAGCTGGCGAACGCGCACTTTTGTTTACAAGCGTTTGGGGAAAATGATATGTAAAAGCATGCACTTCCGCCATTCCATGCATCGTTTATCTGAACTTAAATCCCTCGCTCTGATTACGTTTATCGTAAGCGCAGCGTTGATTCCCGTTTCAATTGCCTCGGCCTCCGCCGCACCGGGACCAACGTTAATCGCGGAACGCCCGCACTACGTGCTCGAGGCTGGGGATTTAACATTGTTTATTGTCGATCCTCTGACTCCTGACTCTTATTATACCGGCCAGCGATTTGCTTCCAGCGCAATGGTTGCGCAGGCCCTTTGGAAAGGGCAGCCAATTTTAGCGGAATGGACAGAAAATGGAATCACAAGCACCCACGACCACGTCGGTGGCACAGCTGAAGAATTTGATATCAATGGCCCTGCATCATTCCCCGCAGAATCGAGCGATGGTCCATTCCTGAAAATTGGCGTCGGCCTGCTGCGAAAATCACCAGAGCAAGCCCAGGAACCTTATCGATTTTTCCAAATTTATGAACGCATTGCATCTCCAGCTTTTCGTATCCACCAAACAAATCCCCGCGAAATTATCTTTGAAGAAAACCTCAACGACTCCCTCACCGGCCTCGGATACACCCTGAAATCCACAGTCTCGATCCACGAGGACAGCCAAGGCTTCACTATCCATCGCGAACTTACCAACCTCGGCCGCGAAACACTTCGCACCGAGCATTACTCTCACAATTTCCTGCGGGTCGGCGACCGCCCCATCGGTTCCGACTACCGAGTCGAATGGAATCAAGCCATCCCATTGGAAAGCGAGAAGACCCCAGATGAAGCTACCCAACTCACCCCGACTTCTCTCAGCTTCGAGCAGGGAGTGATCGAAAATGGGATCTACTTTTTTTCAGAGCTTGAGAAAAACCTCCAGCTCGAAATGTACTTCGCACTTGAAGTCAAGGATGCCGGGCTTCGCCTAGAGATCAAGCCAAGCCGCCCCGTCACACGAGTTGCAATCTGGGGAGGCCCCAAAGTCATCTGCCCCGAGCCATTCGTTCTCATCGAGGTGCAACCAGGCGAGACTGAAAAATGGAGCACTGGGTATGAGCTCAAAGATGTTGCACAGGCCAACTAAGGCAGAGCCATTGAGCACCTTCGGGGAAAATCGTTGACACCGTCTGCCTCTTTCCCGCCTGATGCGCCCTCCACTACGGGCGCATTCAGCGCCATGCAAGCAGAGGCTTATGAGATTGCGCAATCAAATCGGGAATACGACGGAGAAGAATGTAAGGCATGACAGATCTGCCTCCGGCACGAACTACCTGACTGTCCGCAATATCGCGTCGTGGTTGCTCGCCGCAGGAGCCATCGCACTTTTGGTGCGTGCAGCGAGCGGAGTTGTGCGGCGGCTAGCGCGGGAGACGCGGTTGGACTTTTTCCACTTTTACGAAGCGGCAATTGCTGTCGTGCAGGGGACCGATATTTATGAATCGGGCTCCGGTGGATACATTTATCCGCCTATGCTGGCAGTGCTATTTTCGCCCTTTGCACTCATGCGTTATGACTTTGCCGTGCTCGCTTGGCTCGCAGTCAATTTAATCCTCATCCTGCT
>JBGTCP010000181.1:0-7677 GCA_041748815.1 Chthoniobacterales bacterium | reverse complement strand
ATACATCACTTCTTCCGCTTCGACTCCAGTCCTCGTGGATTTTTGGGCGGAATGGTGCGGACCTTGCAAAATGATCGCCCCCGTGTTGGATGAGATTGCAGAGGAAAATGATGGTAAATTTCTTATTGCCAAAGTCAACGTCGACGAAAGCGGCGAGTTGGCAGGGAAGTTTCAAGTTCGCGCAATCCCCACATTGCTTGTTTTCAAAGATGGTGAAGTGGTTTCGCAGATTGTTGGGATGACCTCAAAAAGCGATCTCATCAGCAAGCTCACTGCGGCCGCGAGCTGATTTGCCTCCGCCTCCCGGCGCGGGAAATAAGGCGTCAACGGCGTGAGTGCGGTAAGTGAAGATCGCATCCAACTGGGGCTTCACTATGAACGGATGCACAATGTCGCTCAGAGGCGATAGTGGCAACCGGTAGTGAATCAAATCCCGCATCTTCACTTGATCGGGAGCGATTTCCTCAAAGAAGTGTTCGTGATGCCACATGGCATAGGGGCCGACGCGTTGTTCGTCCGCAAAGAATTTTCCTTCTTCAATGTAGGTGATTTCGGTGAGCCATGAAACTGGAATTCCCAGCATCGGCCTCACGCGATACTCGATCATCATGCCTGCATACATTTTCTCTGGCAGATCAGACTTGATCACAAAGTCGAGCGCCGGCGGGGTGATTTTGCAAAGGTTCTTCGGACTCGAAAAAAAATCCCAGCAGGTTTCCAGCGAGGCATGCACGATCTGGCTGGCTTCCAATTTGTAACTTCCCATACTTAATAAACGCTGTTGGTGTGTTTTCCGGATTCGATGAGGATCGGAAAAAGGACATCTGCGAATTATGCCTTCATAAATTCGAGCGTCTTGAATGACTTTCTCAGGATCGACTGGCTGTCCACTTTGAGCCAGTTTTCAAGCACAGTGGCATACACGGATCGGAAATCGGTGTGGTGAATCACATCGCCATTGTGCAGGTCGGTAAGGCTTGGGTGCGCACCCTGTAAGCCGCCCTGCACACCGCCGCCGAGCATAAACAGTGGCGCTGCCGCGCCATGATCGGTGCCTTTGCTGGCATTCTCCGAGACGCGCCGGCCAAACTCACTGAAGGTCATCAGCGCAACCCGGTCGTAGTTTCCCTGAGCCTTCAAGTCACCCACAAATGCTGTGATTGCCTCGTCCAACTCCGTTAACAAACGTGCGTGCGAAGCGGATTGCGCAGCGTGCGTGTCGAAGCCACCATGGCTGAGGTAATACACCCGCGTCGTCATTCCGCCGGCAATGAGCCGGGCAATGGTTTGAAGCTCCCGTGCGAGTCGGGTGCCCGGATATGCGCCGCCACTCTTGCTTTTGCGCAAGATATCCTGAATGGCGGTCGAACTGATCTGCGCATCCAGCGATGTGCGTTTTAAAAACTCCTCCGCTGAGCTGGAATCATCGACGGGCATTGCTCCGGCGAGGTTCTCGATGCTGCCTCCGGCCATGGTGCCTTCTTCCTCAGAGCCGTTCATGCTCAAGTCTTCGGAGTTACCTGTGCGGAAGGTGCGGGGATCGGAAAACGAAATCACCCTTGGTTGTTTAGCAGCAAATGATTGGGGCATGTCATTCGTAAGACTTATAGCCGGAGCAGGATCTGATCCGTCGCAGTGATTGTCAAAATATCTCCCCAGCCAGCCCTCGCTCTCGCTTCGATTGGCATCCGATGCAGTCGCCCAGATCTCTGTGGAGCGAAAATGTGACCGGTTCGGGTTCGGATATCCAACGCCTTGGATGATGCTCACCCCGCCATCATCAAACAGTGTCCGCAGTCCGCTCAGTGCGGGATGCAGGCCCAGGTCGTCGTTGAGACGCAGGACCGAGTTGTCAGGGATGCCGAGATTGGGGCGGGCATTGTAATACGCATCGTCGGCGTAGGGAATGACGGTGTTCAGGCCATCATTGCCGCCCGCCAATTGCAGCACTACCAGAATGCGCGAGTCCCTGCCGGTGAGGATTTGCGTGGCGGAATCTGCTGCTGCGGCATTCAGCGACGCAAAAGTCCGCTCCAGAAAAAAGGGAACACTCCAGCTCAGTGCGCCACCGAGCACGGTGGATCGAAGGAATCTGCGGCGGGTATAAAAATCAGGCTGTGAGTCAATCATAGCGTTGCTTTAGGTAAGTTGATATTCAGGCAGACTGGTTAAATGGATTACAAAGTTTTTGGCTGCAGAGTTGGGATTCTCCTCAAGCATAGCCAGATAGGCTGGCTGCACCTTTGCGTGAAATTCCGGGCGCATCGGTCTGCAAAACACGCGTGCACTCAAACGCTCCACAACGGCAGGTGAGGCCGGTTCGATGTCCGCAATCCATGACCTGCAGGTTTCCGGCTTCAATTGACGGTTGAGGATCTCATTTGCCAGGTTCTGTCGTGCGACCAACGAGCTGGGCGTGATCCATGCACGTCCGCCGATCCACCCGCGCACATTTGGCGGTGCGAGAAGGATCTGTCCGAGTTGTTGAAATTGCATCATAGTCCGCCGGTGCTCCGGCAGCGGCATTTCGAATGATCGAGTGAGTTGTATCAGCCATTGAACAGGGCTCTTGATCTGATTCGCCACGGCTGTGGGTTCATAGAAAGCGCTGCTCGTGAACAACCGGTGGAGAACGTCCGCGATGGAGAAATTCTCGTCGCGGACGATGTCGGCAAGGTCTTTCACCGGGATGGCTTGGTGGGAATCGGAGGCGAAGTAGTTCCAAAGCCTGGTGGCCAGGAATTCACTGCATTCTTTTTTCCTGCCTATCGCCTCGATGACCATATCGCCGGAGAAGTTCTGTGTGAGACCGAAAATGGTCTTAGGGTCCCGGTCCTGCTGGCGGGGGACGAGGCGGAAGGTGCGGGATCGAGGATCGATACGGTATCCGGTGAAGGCGCGAGCAGCTTCCTGGATGTCGGCTTCGGTGTAATTGCCTTCCCCCAGGGTAAAAAGCTCCATGAGTTCGCGGGCAAAATTTTCGTTGGGTTTTCCTTTGCGGCTGTTGGCGCCATCCAGCCACACAAGCATTGCCGGATCCTTCGATATGTGTTTCACGAGTTCATCAAAGGTGCCGTGACCGTGCTCATGAAATGTGCGAAGCTGTTGAAGCATGAGGAATGGCTCACGCACTTTGCGGATGCTTGTGGCGAAGTGACCATGCCAGAAGAGACCAAGCTTTTCTCTGAGAGGACTTGCTGTTTCGCGCATCGATTTCATCCACCAGTCGCGGAGCTGACCGGTTTCACGGAATGTTGTCCGTCGCAGCTCTCTCACATGCTCCCGCTTCTCCTCTTCCGCAAGACCGCGCATGGTTTGGCGGAGATTGAGGAGGTTTTGAGCCTCGATATTTTCAGGTGGGGCCGTGGATGGTTCGGCGGTGAGGCCGGAGATCAAATACTCCACCGCGCCTTCATGGCCCAGTGAGTAAAGCTGCTCATTCTCCGCCGGAGACCCGCCAAAACCCGCGCGGTTCAGAAGGTGCGCAGCATGTGAAACCGACCAATTGATCTGATTGTATCTTTGCACTGCAGGATACTACCCCGGCCGCGCAGAAATGTTCCGCTCAGGCGTGTCGAAGGGTGATTTTATTTTAGAGAATTCGCTGAGTTACGGCCGAACAAACCGGGCCAGGTTGGTTTTTACTGGTGGCACGTAGACGGAGGTGTAAGATCATTTTTTGTAACCCACACAATGCTCATGAAAAGTCCTGTTGGTTCAAAGAAAGCGCTGGCATCCACGCAGTTGGAAGATGGTTTAATGGCATATCGTTGCCCGGAATCGGGTGGACATTACATCTCTGCAGTTTCGTACATGCGGTGGTTAAGTAATCAGCCCGCGCGGTTGCCTCAATTGCCGCCAGACGGTGAGGACATGCACGAGTGCATAGAAACAAGCTCGGCAAAACTTTGCCCTGAGACAGGCACCATCATGTCGAGATATCAGGTGGGGCATGGGTTTTCGTTCACAGTGGACCGCTCAATTACTGGCGGAATCTGGCTTGATGCCGGTGAATGGGAGGCTCTACGGAGACGGAATTTCCATGATGAGATTCATTACATTTTCACCCAACCCTGGCAAAGCAATGTGCTTGAGCAGGAGCGCGCAACAAGCGCCCGCAAGCGTTTGGAGGAAAGGCTGGGCGTGGAGCTGCTTGGCCGGGTGGATGCGCTGAAATCGGAGATCGCCGGGAGTCCGCACAGGGAACAGATCCTTGCTTACTTATTTCACGATTGAATGTCATCGATACCGGCCGGTGGATCATTCTTCCAGGTAATGAGTAATGGCATCGCTGGCCGATGGTGATGGCCCGTGACTCCAAACTGCTACAGGTCTATAGGCATCGTAATCCACCATATAATAATTTCCCCACGGATCCTTGGGTAAATTGCCAAGGAATGGTCTCCACCCTGGATCAAATTCCTTGGTAGGCTGTTGAATCAATGACAGGAGTCCGTGCTCCGGTAATGGCCACTTTCCATGATGATCGTGATAGTGTCGGAGCGCCATCGCCAGCGCTTCAAGATCGGCCTTGGCTCGCGGCGTGCGATCATAGGTCACTTCTCCGAAAATCAACATCAGAGAAACCACCAAAATAATCACAGAGATCCCGATTATCAGAGGTCTGCTTTTCACCGAGCGGAATATTTTCATAGTTGCCTGGTGTCAGTGGAGGTCGTTCGTTCTCATTGACAGATCACGCCAGTAATAGAATCACGGTAGTGTGGGCCGGGCAATCGAGTTAACAATGAATGAGCAGCCCCGGCACCCGCCTTCTGCTAATTCAAAGGCGGCAAAGCAGCATGCAAGTTGCGGGTTGTCATCGCGGGTCAATCCGGCTAGCTTAGTGTGACATTTATGAAGCCCACCAAACCCGACTCAGAACTTACAGGAAATACAAAAACACTCTGGCTCAAGGCGTTGAGCGCAATGGAGTTGAAGAATTATGGCTATGCAATCTCCCTGCTTCAACAGGTGGTCAAAGACGAGCCCGATTTTTTGACAGGACGCCAATTATTGCGCAAGGCGGAGATCGGTAACACAAAAGGTAAGAAAGGATTTTTACCCTCATTTGGTGGTGGCGGTCTGGGCAAAAAAGACCCCAAGGAAGCGCTCGTGCAAGCCGAAAAAACTTTGGAATCCGATCCCGGCAGTTCGAGCGGCAACCGCTTGTTGTATGAGGCCTCCATGGCTCTTGAGATGCACGAGACAGCCTCCTTTGCGCTCGAGACGCTTCATGAAGCGAATCCCAAAGACCTCAAACTCATGCACGAGCTGGCCAAGCACTACTACAACGTGGCCGAGTCGGAGAAATCGCTCGAGGTTTACAACAAAATCATCGAGCTGGTGCCTAATGACATGCTGGCTATCAAGGGGAGTAAGGACGCTTCCGCTCAGTCATCCATGAAAAGCGGCGGTTGGAATGAGGCCAAAGATTACCGCGATCTCATCAAAAACAAGGATGAGGCAGTTTCGCTGGAGCAAAAGGGCAGAGTTGTTCGCAGCGAAGAAATGATCGACAACCAGCTCGCTGAGCTTTCGCAGCAATATGAGCAGGACCCGAAGAATATCGAAGTCGTGCGTCGCATTGCCGCGCTCTACGAGCAAAAAGTGGACTTCCCGAACGCCGTGCAATGGTACGAATACGCTGCAAGTTTGTCGAACAACACCGACTCCAGCGTCGTGCGCAAAGCCTCCGAAATGCGGCTTAAGGTGACTGAATCTCAGATCACCGAAATTCAGGCATGGCTGGATTCCGTGGATGAGTCTGCGGAGGGGCGCGAAGAGCAGTTGAATGCTCTGGCCGAACTCAAAGTCGCCCGCGCACACATGCTTCTCGACGAGGCACGCAAGCGGGTGGAAAAAAATCCGACCGATCTGCAACTCCGCTTCGAGCTTGGCGAGCAACTTTTCATCGCCGGCCAATACAAAGAAGCGATGCCGGAGCTCCAGAAAGCCCGCCAGAGTCCGAATGCCAAATTGCGTGCGACCAATCTTCTGGGTCAGGCCTTCACTGAACTCGGAATGCTTGACCTTGCGGCGAGCCTGCTTAAGGAAACCGTCGACAGCATGCTTGCCATGGACGGACCAAAAAAAGACATGCTCTACACGCTGGGTCTGGTCTACGAAAAAATGGGACGCAAAGATGAATACGTCGAATGCATGAAGGAAATCTTCTCCGTCGATATGAGCTACAAGGACGTCGACGAGCGTGTGCAATCTTCTTACGCCTCGGCTTAGGGATTCCGCCCGGAAGCTGGGTTGCGCAGTTTAGGGCATTCTACGCTGAGCCGTCCTGAAGCTCTGCGAAGGACTCCCACAGGTTGCGTTCCGCCGGCGTGATCTGGCGCGGGATTTCAATATCCACCACCGCGTAGAGATCGCTGCGGCTGCCGTCTTTTTTGCGCATACCCAGATTTTTGAAGCGGAATTTTCTACCGGACTGGGTGCCTTGTGGAATCTTGAGGCGGAGTTTTTCCTGAAATGAGCGCACTTCTTTTTCGCAGCCAAGTACCGCCTCCCATGGCGCAAGCGGCACGTCGTAGACGAGGTCGCCGTCCTCGAAGCGAAAGAATGGATGTCTCTCGAAACGCACATTGAGGAAAAGATCACCCGGCCCGCCGGTGCCAATTCCGGGACCGCCCCGTCCGGACAACCGGATCTTCTGCCCCTCCTGGATTCCGGCCGGAATTTTCACCTCGTAGGTCTCCACTTTGTCGCTGCCTTCCCGGCGGAGGCTGATTTTGCGCGCGGCCCCGTGGTGAGCGTCATCCAGTCTGATGAGAAAATCGACCTCGAGATCTCTACCTGCGGCACCGCTCTCGTATTGCTCAAACGGAGAGCTCCTATATGCGCCACGGCCACCACGTTGTGAGGAGCCAAAAAATTGCTCGAAGAAATCGCTGAATCCTGTGCCGTCAAATTCAAATGATCCCGGCTGGCCTGCCCCTCCTCGTGATCGGCGGTAAGCGCCGCCTCCCGGCATGCCACCTCCGCTTTGCCAGTTACTGCCCAGTTCATCGTACTGGGCGCGTTTTGCCGGATCGCTGAGCACTTCGTAGGCTTCGTTGATCTCTTTAAATTTGGATTCGGCCTGCGCTTTGTCAGCATCCTTCGCGACATCGGGGTGATAGCGGCGGGCGAGTTTGCGGAAGCTGGATTTAAGTTCGTCCGCGGTTGCGGATTTCGTAACGCCTAATATTTTGTAATAGTCTTTGTAGTCCACAAAAACGGAGATTCCCTAAAATGACCAGCCTGTGCAACACAGGATACTGAAATTAATCCGAGGATGCGGCGACTTGGGATGCCAACTCGGCATAAGCGTCCTCGAGTTCTTTGCTTTTGCGACGTTCGGCGTGGAGTAGTAGCTCCAACTCACGAACGCGGGAGCGCAGGTATTCACGCGTGGTGGCGCGACCCGGTGTGATGTCATCCAGCGCCTCCTCAATGACGAGGCCCGGGATTTGTTTAATTTTAATTTCAGAAGAAGTTTTGCAGTTGATCGCGCTTGCATCGATCGCCAGCTCACCTGCTTTGAGAAACTCTGCCACCGCTTCGATCGTCGTGGGTCCATACCAGGAATCCGGGCTGGTCTGAACGAGCCAGTCCATCTCCAGCTCCGCTGTGATCGGTGCCCGGGTCCAGGTCAAAGCATCGTTGGAAATTTTATCCAACGGG